>CAZFRK010000047.1:0-13653 GCA_964521375.1 uncultured Rhodobacterales bacterium | reverse complement strand
CCTAAAGGGCCTCCAGCATGTGCTTCGTCACCAAGGTGACGCCGTTCTCGGTGACGTGGAACCGGCGCTCATCGTCCGCGCGGTTTTCTCCGATGACCAACCCCTCGGGCACCTTGCAGCCCGAGCCGATGATCGCCTTCTTGATGCGGCAGTGGCGCCCCACGTCGGACTCCGGTAGCACGACGGTATCCTCGACCAGGGCGTAGGAGTTCACCCGCACGCTGTTGAACAGCAGCGAACGGCGCAGGGTCGCGCCGGAAATCACGCAGCCGGCGCTGACCACGGAATCGACGGCCATGCCGCGACGGTCGTCGCTGTCGAAGACGAACTTGGCGGCGGGCTTCTGCACCTGATAGGTCCAGATCGGCCAAGCCTCGTCGTAGAGGTCCAGTTCCGGCGTGATGGAGGTCAAGTCCAGATTGGCCTCCCAATAGGCGTCCACGGTTCCCACATCCCGCCAATAGGGCTCGCGCGAGCCCGGCGTCAAAACGCAGGAGTCGTTGAACCGATGGGCCACGAGGCGGGCCTTCCCCAGAAGATAGGGGATCACGTCCTTGCCGAAATCGTGCGACGACGCGGTATCGACCGCGTCGCGCTCCAGCTGCTCGATCAGGAACTGGGCGTTGAAGATGTAAATGCCCATGGAGGCGAAGGCCACGTCCGACCGTCCCGGAACACAGGGCGGATTGGCCGGTTTCTCGAGAAAGCCGACGATATTGTCCTGCTCGTCCACGTCCACGACGCCGAACTCGTGCGCCTTGCCGATCGGCACCTCGACACAGGACACGGTGACATCGGCGCCCTTGTCGCGATGATAGGCGAGCAGCTTGGAATAGTCCTGGCGATAAATGTGGTCGCCCGCCAGGACCAGGATGTAATCCGGATTGTGGCGGCGCACCGTTTCCAGGTTTTGATAAACCGCGTCGGCGGTGCCCTGGTACCAGCTCTCCGCCGTCGTCTGCTGCTGCGCCGGCCAGAGTTCGACGAACTCGTTGATCTCCGCCCGCATGAAGCCCCAGGCCCGCTGCAAGTGGTGAATCAGGGTATGCGCCTTGTACTGCGTCGGCACGGCGATGCGGCGGATGCCGGAATTGACGCAGTTGGAGAGCGGGAAGTCGATGATGCGGAACTTACCCGCGAACGGGACCGCTGGCTTGGCCTCATCATCGGTCAAGTTCCTCAGACGGGATCCGCGCCCACCGGCCAACACAAGGGCAAGCGTGCCGCGCAACGCGCGGTTGAGGTCGGCCAACGCGTCGGTCTTGTCCATGCGGTCCTCCAAGATGGCGATCATACCACGGCGTATTGGGAACCGACCCGGCCCCAATCGACTGAAAACCGGGGAGGTTCCCAGCAAATGTTGCACGGCGGCGGTCGCCGATCAATGACGGGTGGATGAAAACGACCGACCGTCACGAGTCCCCTTTTCACAGGGTACGATTCCCTGTTGCGCTGCCGCGCAAAATTGCGTGAATTAAGGCTCCGGTCGTTCCAAGGGCGAGCGGACGGGCGAACGACCTCCTGGCACCCGGCCAGGGGCCGCATCCGACCTAGGCGCCGGCAATCGGGAGTCCCATGCGCGTTCTGACCGTTTCCTCCGAGGTCTACCCCCTCGTCAAGACCGGCGGACTTGCCGACGTCGCGGGTGCCCTGCCCGCCGCCCTCGCCGCCAAGGACGCCGACTCCCGCATCGTCATGCCGGGCTATCCTCAGGCCCTGGATAAAGCCGTCGATCACGGCGCCGTCATCGACCTCGGCAATCCCATGGGGTTCGGGTCCGTGCGACTGATCGACGCCCGCACCCCAGACAGCGGATTGCCCCTATGGCTGGTCGACTGCCCGCCGCTCTACGACCGCCCCGGCGGCCCCTACCAGCGCCCGGACGGCCAGGAGCACGAGGACAACTTCAAACGCTTCGCCCTGCTGTCGCGCGTCGCCGCCCTTCTCGCCACCGGACAGGCGGTTCCGGGCTACGCGGCGGACATCGTTCACGCCAACGACTGGCAAACGGGCCTGACCCCCGCCTACCTGTCTCTTCTCCCCCGCCCACTCGCCACCCTGGTGCATGAACCGAAAACGGTCTTCACCATTCACAACCTGCATTTCCAGGGGCTGTTCGGCACCGAGATCCTGGGCATGGTCGGCATGCCGTGGGAGAGCTTCCGGGTCGACGGCCTGGAGTTCAACGGCTACGTCTCATTCCTCAAGTCCGGCCTCTATTACAGCGACCGCCTGACCACCGTCAGCCCGACCTACGCGTGGGAGATCACGACGCCGGAAGGCGGGCGCGGCATGCACGGCCTCCTGCGCGGTCGCGCCAAGGCCGGGCAGTTGGAGGGCATCGTCAACGGCGTCGATTACGACTTGTGGAATCCCGCCGTCGACACCCTGATCGACCATCGCTACGACCAGGATGACGTGACCGACGGGAAAGCCGCCAACAAGGCCGCCCTGCAACGCGAAATGGGCCTGGCCGAGGACCCCGCCGCGCCGCTCTTCGGCATGGTCAGCCGCTTCTCCGATCAAAAGGGCGTCGATCTGGTCCTCGAGGCGGCCCGCTACATGGTCGACGCCGGTGCCCAACTGGTCCTGGAAGGCTCCGGCGACTGGTGGCTGGAACAGGGTGTCACCGGCCTCGCGCAAGCCTTCCCGGGCCGCGTCGCGGTCCGACTGGGCTATGACGAACCGATGGCCCACCGCATTCAGGCGGCCAGCGATTTCTTCCTCGTCCCGTCGCGCTTCGAACCCTGCGGACTGACCCAGCTCTACGCCCTGCGATACGGCTCCTTGCCGGTGGTGCGCCGCACCGGCGGACTGGCCGATACGGTCAAGGACCTGCGGGACGGCGACGACGGGACGGGGTTCCTGTTCGACACTCCCTCTTCCGAAGGTCTGTTGTCGGCCTTCTATCGCGCCATGGAAACCTACCGCCAGCCCGACGCGCTGCACGCCGCCCGGCGGAGGGCGATGAGCCAGGACTTCGGCTGGCATCGCGCCGCGGACGCCTACATGGCATTGTACACCGAGCTTCTGGGCGCCTGAGGCGTCCGGCCAACCCGCTTTTCCGGATCACCAGATGCAACGCGAGGGTACCCCCATGGAGCAGCAGCCTCAGGACGCCGTGCAGGACGACCTGATCGACCTGAGCAGCATCGACGCGATCAAAAGACAATTGAAAAGCCAACTGGTTCATCAGGTCGGCGTGTCGCCACAGGTCGCCTCGCAGCGTGACTGGCTCTACGCGGTGGCGGGTCTGGTGCGCGGGGTCCTGTCGGAGCAGTATCTGGACACCGCGACCAAGGAACTGAAACAAGATGCGCGGCGGGTCTACTACCTGTCGCTCGAATACCTGACCGGTCGTTCCTTGATCAAGAATCTGCTGGACATCGGCCTCTACGAAGACTTCCGGACGGCCCTGTCGGACTTGGGACAGGATCTCAACGCGATCGCCGAGTTCGAATTCGACGCCGCCCTCGGCAACGGTGGCCTGGGCCGTCTCGCCGCCTGCTATCTGGACTCCCTGGCGACCCACGCCTATCCCGGCTTCGGCTACGGCATCCGCTATGAATTCGGCATGTTCACCCAGCGCCTGGAAAACGGCGAGCAGGTCGAACACCCCGAAACCTGGCTGCGCTACGGCAACCCATGGGAATTCGAGCGCCCGAACATCATCTATCCGGTTCGCTTCCGGGGCCGCATCGCCTGCTTCAAGGACGCCCGCGGACGCGAGGTCTGCCAGTGGGTAGACACCGAAGACGTCATCGCCATGGCCTACGACCTGCCGATTTCCGGCCACGGGTCGGGCGTCGTCACCAAGCTGCGCTTGTGGTCGGCCCGCGCCACCCGAGACTTCGACCTGCGTTTCTTCAACCAGGGCAACTATATCGACGCGGTCAAGGACAAGACGATCTCCGAGAACCTATCGAAGGTCCTCTATCCCGCCGACACGACGCTGATGGGGCAGGAACTGCGCCTTATGCAGGAGTATTTCTTCGTCTCGGCCTCCTTGCAGGACATCCTGGCCCGCTTCAACCGCAGCTACGACAGTCTGGACGAGTTGTCGGACAAGGTTTGCATCCAGCTCAACGACACGCATCCGTCCCTGGCCATCCCGGAGATGATGCGTCTTCTGGTGGACCTCTACGACTACGAATGGGACGCCGCTTGGGCGATCACCCGCAAGACCTTCAACTACACCAACCACACCCTGCTGCCCGAGGCCCTGGAAACCTGGCCGATTTCGATGCTGGAACAGATCCTGCCCCGGCACCTGGAGATCATCTACGAGATCAACTACCAGTTTCTCCAGAAGGTGAAGTTCCAGTTCCCCGGCCAGCCCGACATCCTGGCGCGCATGTCGCTGGTCGACGATGCCCATCGCCGCATTCGCATGGCCCACCTCTGCGTGGTCGGCTCCAACCACGTCAACGGCGTGGCGGCACTGCATACGGACCTCATGCGACGCCATGTGTTCGCCGACTTCAACCGCATGACGCCGGACAAATTCCTGAACGTCACCAACGGTGTTACCCAGAGGCGCTGGCTCCTGCAGTCCAATCCCGGTTTGTCCGGCCTGATCTCCGAAGCCATCGGTGACGGCTGGCGCACCGACCTGACGGAAATCAAGAAACTGGAGCCGTTGGCCGACGACGCGGCCTTCCGGGACAGCTTCGCGGCCATCAAGCGCGCCAACAAGGAGCGCCTCTGCCACCTCGTGGAAGCCCGCGCCGGTGTCATCTTTCATCCGGATGCCCTGTTCGACAGTCAGGTCAAGCGCATCCACGAATACAAGCGGCAGCTTCTCAACCTGCTGCACGTCATCACGCTCTACAACCGCATCCGCGACGGCCAGACGCCCGTGCGCCCCAGGAACGTGGTGATCGCCGGCAAGGCCGCGCCGGGCTATTTCCTCGCCAAGCTGATCATCCACCTGATCAACGACGTGGCGACCCTCATCAACAACGATCCCAAGTCGCAGGGCAAGCTGGCCCTGGCCTTTGTCCCCAACTACAACGTTTCGGCGGCGGAGGTGATCATTCCGGGCACCGACCTGTCCGAGCAGATATCCACGGCGGGGACCGAGGCGTCGGGAACGGGCAACATGAAGTTCGCCCTGAACGGCGCCCTCACCATCGGAACGCTCGATGGCGCCAACATCGAGATCAAGGAGAACGTCGGCGACGACAACATCTTCATCTTCGGCAAGACCGCCGACGATGTCACCGACATGCGGGCGCACGGCTACCGCCCCTGGGATTTCTACAACGGCAATCCCGACCTCAAGCGCGCCGTGGACATGATCAACGAGGGCTTCTTCAGCCCCGACGACCCGGCCCGCTACAAGCCGATCTACGACACGCTGCTCAGCCAGGGCGACCACTATTTCCTGATGGCCGACTACGAATCCTACATCGCGACCCAGGACGCGGTGGCGGAGGCCTATGGCGACCAGACGACCTGGGTCCGCAAGGCCATCCTGAACGTCGCCAACATGGGGACCTTCTCCTCCGACCGGTCCATCCACGACTACGCGCGGGATATCTGGAACATCAAGCCCCTTCGGTAGGGCCGACACTCAGACCCCTAGAGGGAGCCCAGGACGACCCGTCTTAAGAGGACCGAACCGCGACAGGTTGGTCCTCGCCCATTCCTTCGGCGGCAGAATTCTCAAGGCGACGTTAGACGGACGCATCAAGAACGTTGAAAGATGATACTCCGGCGGACTTGAGGGCCTCACGCACGACCGCCATCCGCTGCTCTTCATCCGCCCCGCTTTCTTGAAGAGCGTCAAGCTTGGCAACGACTTCTTGGTATCGCTCCATCGAAAAATGTCCCTGGTCTCTCGCTTCTCTTAGTTCGCGCTTCATTCTCTCCAGATACGTTTCCGTGTCTTCGTCATCCTTACCGTCAACTTTTCTTTTCTTGGAACCCTGGCTCGTCTCCGAGACGCTCAAAGACCAACTATTGATGCTACCATCCGCTTCCACCACCGTGCCATGGGCAAGCAAAGTCGTCGTTCTGCCGCCTTCCTGGACCGTTGTTCCCGGCTTATTGGCCTCTTGATCCTGACTTATTCCCTCCACGACCTTGTCGCGAAAAGCTTCATCCGTTTGCATACGCGCGGCAGCCCGTGGGTGTATCGTAATCCCCGCCAGCTTGCCCGCCATGGCCAGCTTTCTCTGCTCATCCTGGTCATCCGGTACGGTGCCGACGGCAACGGATGTTGAAGGAAATCGGCTTCGGATCGCATCGAGCAGATCGCGGCGGCTAAAGGCACCGCCATTCGCGCCGGTTTCAGCCGAGCCCGCCCCCGCTCCCCACGCCTGCGTCGTATTTACAGCCTGGATGCTCATCGTTCATCCGCCTCCAGTGAGGGCAATACATCGTCGATAGGAACTCATATCGGAAAGCGACTGGCGTCGCACCATTCCCGCCCCCATTGTCAAGAATGCCGCCAATCCGATGATTGGAGAAGGTCCGAATTTCGAGAAAAAATTTCGATACTTAGGGCCTTCTTCGGTCGCTACGAAAGTAGAGCGACGCCCAGTGAGCCCCCCAAACCCCGTTCGGTTGAGGCCGCGGCGTCATCAAGCCACGCCCATGAGCGACCATGATCCGTGGAAGCCTCCTCGCCAGCCTCACGAACTACGTGAAACATGACAAAGAAAACGTTCCAAAATAGGCGGCCTATCGCTCGGCCCTTTCCGCGCACTTGATGCACGTCGGCACGGCTGGGTCCAGTTCCAAGCGCTTGGCGGCGATTTTCCCGTCGCAGGCCACGCAGTAGCCATAGTCCCCATCGTCCATGCGCTCGAGCGCCCCGACGATGCGGGTCAGTTCGGCGAGCCGTCGCTCATGCGTCGCTTCCGCCATGGCATGGACCTGCATGGCATCCATGCGCGACAGTCGCCCGACGGCCTGCTGGTCAAGCTCGACGGGACCCCGGTCGGCGACCGTGGCGGCATCGTCCGATTCCAATTCCGCCTTCCGGGCCAACAGCTTGACCCGCAGGGCGTCCCGGTCGATGTCCTTGCGCTTGCTCATGGGCCAAGTATAGCACGTCTCCTAGGTGGCCCATAGGAGCAGTACCATCACCTGCGGCGCCAGAATCCGCAGGCTCATGACCAGCGGATAGACGGTGGCATAGGCCAGGGCCGGGGCTTCCGAGGGCGCGACCGCGTTGGCGAAGGCCAGGGCCGGAGGGTCCGTCATGGACCCGGCCAGAAGCCCGCAGATCGTCAGATAGTCGCGGCGCGCCACCAGACGGGCATAGAGGCCGACGGTCAGCAAAGGGACGAGGGTGATCAAGGCCGCCCATGCCATCCACCGTAGGCCCTCGCCGTCCAGAAGGACCGGGAAAAAGTGCTCGCCGGACTTTAGGCCGACGACGGCCAGGAACAAGACGATGCCGATTTCGCGCAGCACATGGTTGGCCGATGGCGGCATGAACCAGACCAACGGCCCGACATGGCCGAGCCTCGACAGCACCAACGCCACGATCAGCGGCCCCCCGGCCAAGCCGAGCTTGAGCGGCGCGGGCATTCCCGGCATGGCGAACGGGATGGCCCCAAGCAGAACCCCGAGGGCCATGCCGATGAAGATGGGCATAATCTGCGCCTGCTGAAGCACCTTCTCGGAATTTCCCAGGGCCTTAGCCGCCTTTCGGATGTCGGACGGCCCGCCGATCACCGTCAGGATGTCGCCGAATTGCAGGTGCAGGGCGGCCGTCGGCACCAGCTCGACACCGGCGCGGTTGACGCGCGACACCACGATGTCATGGCTGCGCAAGGGGTCCAGGGCGGCCAGGGACTTGCCCAGAAGGCGGGTATTGGTGACCACCACGCGCTCCCAGCGAACTTCCTTGTCCATGGCCTTCAGGTTGACTTCCGCCTCCTCGCCCAGGATGAGCCGCATTTCCCGCAGCTTCTCCGGCGGGCCGACCAGCAACACGACATCCCCCAGATGAACGACCGTCTCGTCGCGGGGAATCTCGACATGGGCATCCCCCTCCGGAGCGGCTCGCAGAAGGCGACTGACCACCACGCCCAGGTCGCGGAGACCCGGAATGTCGCCCAGCGGCAGTCCGTCGAGGTTGGCGTTGGTGACCCGCAGATTGATGGTGTCCAACCCCGCGCGGCCCGCCTTGCGATCAGCCTCGAAGGCGTCGGCTTCCCGAGCGACGTCGATGCGAAAGATCCCCCGCACCGCCGTCATGGCCAGCAGGATACCGGCGATCCCGAAGGGATAGGCGACGGCATAGCCGAGCCCCGGCAGGGACAGATCCGTCGCCGCGGCGCCGATCTGTCCCAACATCTGCTGGCCCGCCGCCAGGGAGGGCGTATTGGTCACGGCCCCGGAGAACAGACCCAGGATCACGGGCAAGGGAATATCGGCGACGAAATGCACCGTGACAGTGGTCGCCACGCCCAGCACGACGATACTCGCCGCCATGAGGTTGAGCCCCAGACCGGCCCGCCTGAGCGAAGAGAAGAAGCCCGGCCCGACCTGAACACCGATGGTATAGACAAAGAGGATAAGGCCGAATTCCTTCAGGAATTCCATGACCTCCCCCGGCCCGTGAACGCCCAACGCGCCCAGCCCGATACCGGCGAACAGGACGCCGCCGATGCCCAGGCCGACGCCCTTCACCCTGACCGCGCCCAGCGCCAGACCGACGACCGCCGTCAGGCTGAGCGCCACGACCCCCTGAACCACGGGATTTAGGTCGGCGAACAGAGCTTCCAGCATCAAGCGCCCCCATCCAAAACGAGGCCGCGGGGAGGCCCCGCGACGACGCCACGACAACGCCAGGAACAAGCCACCCTTCCGGTGACATGCGGTCGCGCGGCGCGTCCTAGACGACGCCCTTGACCTTCTGGAACCTTATCTTCGGATTGTCCTCCGCCGCACGGTCCAGGTGCCACATGTTGCGGGCCAGGAACACCGGGTCGCCGTCATGGTCGTCGGCCAAGCTGCCCTGGTTGGAATCCATGAACTTCTTCAGCGCCTGGGCATCGTCGCTGACGACCCAACGGGCCGTCACCAGGCTGGTCGGCTCGAAGTGGACCGGCACGTCGTACTCGGTGCGGATACGGTCGGCCATGACCTCGAACTGAAGCGCCCCGACCACCCCGACGATCCAATCGGCGCCGAGACGCGGCTTGAACACCTGGGCCGCGCCTTCCTCGGCCAACTGCGTCAGGGCACGGCCCAGGTGCTTGGCCTTCAGCGGATCGTTGGGACGCGCCTTTTGCAGCATTTCCGGGGCGAAGGACGGAATGCCCGTGAAGGTCAGGTCCTCTCCCTCGGTCAAGGCGTCACCGATGCGCAGGTTGCCGTGGTTGGGAACGCCGATGATATCCCCGGCGTAGGCCTCTTCGGCGACCTCGCGGTCCTGGGCCAGGAACAGAACCGGGCTGTGCATGGTCAGCATCTTGCCCGATCGTACATGCTTGAGCTTCATCCCCCGCTTGAAGTGCCCCGAGGCCAGACGCATGAAGGCGATGCGGTCACGGTGCTTGGGGTCCATGTTGGCCTGGATCTTGAAGACCACGCCGGACACCTTCTCTTCGCTCGGTTCGATGGACCGCTCGGCGCAGGGCTGCGGACGGGGCGTCGGCGCCTGATCGCCCAACCCCTGCAAAAGTTCGCGAACACCGAAGTTGTTGACCGCCGAACCGAAGAACACCGGCGTCATATGGCCACCGCGATAGGCTTCCGGATCAAATTCGGGACACAGGCCACGCGCCATGTCCACGTCCTCGCGCAGTTTCTCCACCGCGTGCCCGGGAAGCTGGCTATCGAGCTTGGGGTCCTCAAGGCCGCTGCAAGGCTCCCCCATGCCCGGCATGCCGCCCTTCGTCCGATCCATGAGGATCAGTTGATCCTTCCACAGGTCGTAACACCCCAGGAAATCGCGCCCCATGCCGATGGGCCAGGAGGCGGGCGTCACGTCGAGGGCCAGGGTCTGCTCGATTTCATCCAGCAGGTCGAAGGGATCGCGCGTTTCCCGGTCCATCTTGTTGATGAAGGTCATGATCGGCACGTCGCGCAGACGGCACACCTCGAACAGCTTGCGGGTCTGCTCCTCGATACCCTTGGCGGCGTCGATCACCATCACCGCGCTGTCGACCGCCGTCAGCACCCGATAGGTGTCTTCCGAAAAGTCTTCGTGGCCCGGGGTATCCAGCAGATTGAAGGTGTGGCCGAGGTAGTCGAAGGTCATCACAGACGAGGCGACCGAGATGCCGCGCTCCCGTTCCACCTTCATCCAGTCCGAATGGGCGCGCCGCTGCTCGCCGCGCGCCTTCACCGCCCCCGCCATCTGAATGGCACCGCCGAACAGCAGCAGCTTTTCGGTCAGCGTCGTCTTACCGGCATCGGGGTGCGAGATGATCGCGAAGGTACGCCGCCGCGAAACGGCCTCTTCGAGGAAGCTCATGAAACGGACTCGGGAGTTGATTCACCGTGGCGGCAGGGAATATCAGCCCCTGCCCGCCCTCGCAAGGTTCCTCACAGGGAAACGGGGGCGCGGCGCCCGTCCGACACCTCCGTCGCCCTGCCGTCGTCCGGGGGGAACGGCAAAGTGAACCAAAAGGTGGCGCCGTCGCCGACCGTGGACTCGACACCGATATGACCGCCGTGGCGCTCGACGATCTTCTTGCAGACCGCTAGGCCAACGCCGGTGCCGCCATACTGGTCGCGGGTGTGCAGACGCTGGAATATCTGGAAGATGCGATCGTGGAATTCGGACCCGACGCCGATCCCGTTGTCGGCGATCTCGACGCGGCACAGGTCGTCGACCTTCGACCAGCGAACCCGGATTGTCGGTGTCACGCCGTCCCGGCGGTACTTGACCGCGTTGCCGATCAGATTCTGAAAGAGACGGGCCAACTCCTGATCGTCGCCTAGGATCGTCGGCAAAGGCTCCGCGACCTCGACCCTGGCGCCGGCTTCCTCGATCGCGAGCGCCAGTGTTCCGACGGCCAGCGACACCACCTTGCCCAAGGCCACGGGCGCGAACGGACGCCCCTTGCGGCCCACGCGCGAATAGGTCAGGAGATCATTGATGATGTCCTGCATGCGATGGGCGCCGTCGACGGCATAGGCCATGAACTCCAGGGCCTCCGGCGCCATCTCCTCTCCATGGCGCCGTTGCAGGAGACCGATATAGCTGGAGATCATCCGCAGCGGTTCCTGAAGGTCGTGCGAAGCGACATAGGCGAACTGCTCCAGGTCGGCGTTGGAGCGTTCCAGTTCGGTGAGCGTTTCACTCAGGCGCTCTTCCTGTTTCACCTTCTCGGTGACGTTTTCCCATACGACGATCAACTGATGGCCTTGGCTGTCCGGGTCCCGGATGGGGTAGGCGTATCCGCGCACCCAGCGAACGCCATCATCGTCTCCCCCGGCGGGCAGACGATAGCGGAAGGGCGGGATCTCGGTCGGTTCGCCCGCAAGGGCCTTCGACAAGAGGTCGCAAACCCCGGCCCGCCGAAGCAGCGGATCATCCAGTGGCGACCCCTCGATCGTTCCGCCCCACAACCGACGCGCGGCACCATTCGTGCGAACGGTCTCGCCGTCGGGAGCCAAGACCTGGATGCCGAGCGGGCTGTCCTCGAACAGGGCCCGGAACCGGGCTTCGGAGACCGCCAAGGCCTTTTCCGCCTGACGGCGCTCGGTGACATCATGAATGATGGAATAGAGAAGTTGGTCACGACCCTGCGGAACCGGGCCGGAATGGACCTCGACATCGCGAATGTCGCCGTTGGCCAGGCGATGACGGAACAGGAAGTGACTTCGCCGTTCCGCCGCCGCCATCATCATTTCCGTCCGCACCTCTTGGGGCGTCAGGGTGTTGATGTCGGAAATGCGCATGGCCCGCAGATCGTCGACGCTCCATCCATAGAACCGGGCCGCCGCCGCGTTGGCGTCGACGATGCGCCCGGTGTCCGGCTCGATCAACAGTTCCACGGCCCGATTTCCGACGAACAGCTGCCGGTAGCGTTCCTCGGACTCCTGAAGGGCCGCCGTCATGCGCTCCGCCAACTCCTGGGCCTGACGACGGCGCGTGATCAAGGCATGGGCAAGGACGGCCAGCGCCAAGCTGGCGGCGAATCCGACCAACAGGATGAACGGTTGCGTGTCGCGGGCGGCCAAGCGTTCCGCCACCCCGGCCCCGCCTTCGACGGTCACGGTCCACAGACGCTCGCCAAAGGTCACGTGGGCTTCGTGCCGATAGGGCGTTATCTCGATCACCGGACCGCGCTCATAGACCAAATCGCCCTGACCGATAAGGTCTTGCGCGGTCCGTCCATCGGTACCGGTCGGCCGATCATGAATCGTTACCCGCAAATCGGGGGCCGCCAGTCCGGTCGCCCGGTCCAGAATACGAATTAAATCATAGCTGGCGACGACCAATCCCTTGAAGGCCACCCTACGGTCGACGACGGTCTCCACCTCATGCGGCGAAACATAGACCGGAGCCACCCCGATCGCCATGGCGGCGCTTTTGTTCTTGATCAGCGGCATGACGGGACTGAGGCGCACCTCTCCGGTGTCGCGAGCCGCCTCGGCCAGCGCGCGCCGCACGGGCTCCCCCCCGAAATCCAATCCCAGGACGATATCGGCACGGTCCATGGGAGCCACCAGGACGGCCACATAGTGATCGTCCCCGCCCACATAGCCGGGCGGTCGTCTGAGCGTGAAGTCTTCGCCCCAGCGCAGCCGTTGCAGGCGCATCAGGACGCCTAGGCGTTCCGCGTTTGGAACATACTCCAGGTACAGCAACCCCTGAATGCCGGGAAATCTCTCTTCCAGGCGCATCGTGGCGGCGAATCTGGCCCACTCCAAAGGGCTGACCTCGATGGAGGATTCCAGAAAACCCTGGGCGGCGCGCAGAACGGTTTCGTAGAGGTCGACCCGTTCCCGGATCGCCGCCTCGACGCGCGACGCCTCCCGCTGAAAACCAAGGCGCACGACCTCGTCGCGGCTCTTGCCCGCCTGCCACCAGACCAAGCCCGACAGCACCGCGCCGATGATGGCGACGGCGATCGGCAGGCTTCTGCCCCACAGGCTCCTCATCCCGGCGGTCCCTCTCCCCACACGCTGCTTGCCGCGAGTATAGCACCGTTCCCGGCGGCGGACAGCCGGAGCCACCGGTCGGACCACGATGGTTGACGGGGAAGAGCCATGACCGAAACGCATCGCGGCATCCGGACTCACCGATCTCCCCGCCGCCCCTTTTCTATGTCTTTCGGCGCCCCCATAATGCCGTCCAAACAGTCCCCGCCCCCCGCAAGTCTCCGGAGCCCCGCATGAGCGCCGACACACCGCCCTACCGCAACGGCTTCGCGACCCAACACGCCAACGACACCTTTCCGGCGGTCAGTCATGGGCGCTGGCAGTTCTGGGTCGACCGCGGCGGGACCTTTACCGACATCGTCGCCCAGGCGCCGGACGGTCGCGTGGTCACGCACAAGCTCCTGTCGGAGAACACGCGCCGCTATTCCGATGCCGCCCTGCAAGGCATCCGCGACATCATGGGGCTGGGCCGCGACGCCCCCATTCCCGCCGACCGCGTCGCCGCCGTCAAGATGGGCACCACCGTCGCCACCAACGCGCTGCTCGAACGCACGGGAGACCGCACCCTCCTGG
>CAZFRK010000046.1:0-13688 GCA_964521375.1 uncultured Rhodobacterales bacterium | reverse complement strand
CCGGCGTCGCGGATCAGGGCCAGACGGCGGCGATTGACGTCCCGCCCGACGAAGACGCGCGCCCGGCAGCCAAATCGCGCGGCCGCCCAGGCCAGGGCGAGGCCGTGGTTGCCGTCGGTGGCGGCGACGGCGGTGAAGGGGGCGCAGAGGGCGCGGGCCGCGCCGTTCATCATCTCCGGCCAGTCGGGCAGGGCGGGGCAGCGGTCGCGCAGAAGAACCGACAGGCCGTGGGGGGCGCCGAGCGCCTTGACCCCGCCGAGGCCGAAGCGGTGGGCCTCGTCCTTGACCAGGACGGCCCCGATCCCCAGGGAGCGCGCCAGGCCGTCTAACCGCTTCAGGGGCGTTGGATGGTAGTCGGCCCAGGCGGCCAGGGCCCGCGCGACCGCGTCCATGTCCCAACGGGACAGCACATCGGCGACGGCGTCATAAGGAAGATCGGCGCGCCAGGTGTCAGTGCTCCACAGGGTCGTGGACGCGGCGTCGGGCAGGGAGGCGTCCAGGGCCATCGCGTGGGATCTCAGGGGCAAACGTACAAGACGGCATGACCCTATCAGGAACAGGGGAGGGCCGCTATACTAACGCCGGAAGCCCAACTGTCGGGAAACATACGCCATGGTCGCCAGACGGGTCCCCGGACGGACGGTCACGACGCGTGCCTTGCTCTGGGGCTTCGCGATCCTGGTCGGGACGGTCGCGCAGGTGGCCGAGGCCGGAACCGCGCTGGCGGCGAGGGACGGCCAGGATCGCACGGTCTACGAAAAGCCGGTCTACGAGCCGGACGCCATTCCCCGCCACCAGTACGATCCCCAGGCCGAACATCTTCCCTTGTCCGATTCGACGCGGGCGCCGGACTATTTCGCGGCGATTTACAGCGGCAGCCCGTCGGGAACCTATTTCTACGTCGCGGCGGCCATTTGCGACGTCCTGCGCACGCGGTTCCAGGACCATCATACCCATTGCGTCTCCCTGCGCTCGCCTGGGGTCGGCGGCAATGTCCAGCTGATGCGCGACGGACGGGCGCAAATGGCGATCGTCCAGTCCGATACCAACTACAACGCGGCCATCGGCGCCTTGCCGATGCCGGGGGCGCGGTCGGTCATGTCCCTGCATGGGGAAACCGGCGTCATGGTGGTCGGGCCGAACGCCGATATCCGGGGTGTCCAGGACCTGCGCGGTCGGAAGGTCAACCTGGGGCCGGAGGGAACGGGCACCCGGACCCTATGGAACGAGCTTCTGAGCTACGCGGGTCTCAAGCCGGAAGAACTGGGGCGTGTCTACGATGTGCGGCAAAGCTACAGCGTCCAAGGTCTGTGTGACGACTACATCGAAGCCTTCGGGGCGTGGATCGGTCATCCGTCGCTGCTGATTCAGGACGCCGTGGAAAGCTGTGGTGCCCGCGTCGTTGGCCTGGACGACGGGTCGGAGGCCATAGACCGCCTTCTCGCCGATCACCAGTACTACGTACGGGCGACCATACCCGCGGGCACCTATGCCAACCAGTCGGAGGACATCAAGTCCTACGGTTTCAAGGCGTCCTTGATCGCCTTCGAGGATGCCTCTCCGTACGTGGTCTATTGGGTGGTCAAGACCCTGGTCGAGGAGATCGAGGCCCTGCGCGAGGCGCATCCGGCCCTGGCCACCGTGAACGCGCGGGCGATGTTCGAAGAGGGCAACTTCCTGCCGTTTCACGAAGGCGCGGCCCGCTATTGGCGGGAGCGTGGCTGGCTGGCCGACGAGTCGGTGTCGGAACTGCCCGCGCCATCCCCCGCCGACTGACGCACCGTCGGCGGGTCCGCCGGTTCGCCTGACCTCAGGCCCCGGCGACGGCGCCCTTGGGGGTGGTCTCGCGCACGGTCCGGGCCTTGGCGCGCAGGTGCTCCAGGTCGAAGACGGCGCCAGTGCCCCCTTCCTCGAAATGCTCGACGAAGGTCAGGCCGATGGTCCGCGCCAGGGCCAGCGCGGCGACCGATGAACTCGCCAGGCCGATCAGCCCGGCCCCCGGCGTGATCCGGGCCAGGGCCGTGGAGACAAGGGCCCCGGCGGCCAACTGGCCAAGCGTCGTGGCCACGGCGGCGACGGCGGCGCGGGCACGGTCGCGCCGGAATTCCACGCGGTAGTGGCGGGACAGGGCGCGCACCATTTCGATCTGCACGGCGAAGACGCTCACGGTGTCCAGAAGCGGCAGGGGGATGATGCCCCCCACGGCGGCATAGGCCGCGTACCGTTCGACGATTTCCCGCGCGCGGGCCTCGCGCAGCGCCTTGCCCGAGGAGTCGGAGGACTCCGCGGAAGACGGTGCTTCGGGAGGGGCGCTCCTGGGGGCGTCGCTCGAAAAGTCCGCCATGGTGTCTGTGTCGGGCGTTGCCGCCCCCTTGGCCGCCGTCGACTTCGGCGCGGAGGCCGCCGCCTTGGCGCGCGCCGCCGGGCTGCGCTTGGGGCGGGCGGCGGGGGCCGCTGCCTTCTGGACCGGTTCGCCGTCCGTCTCGCTGGCGGCTGAGGACGCCTTGGTCGCGCCGTCGGCGGATTTCAGGTCGTCCATGGTCAGGGCGGTCGCCTTGGGCAGTTTGCGGCTCATGCGGAGGACTCCTTGGCTGCCGCCACGCGGTCTTCCAGCTCCGCGGCCAGGGCGGCGATGTCGCGGGCCGCCGCGCCTCGGGGTTGGATCAGGCTGGGGGAGGCGCCGAACAGCGCTGCCTCGGCGTAGACGACGCGGTTGGGCAACTCATTGGTCAGGATGGGGAAGCCCGCGGCCTCCAGGTCGCCGCGGATGTGGCGGGCGATCACGCTGTCGCGCACGGTCTGGGTCAGCAGGCAGTAGAAGGGCGCGGCGGCGGCGCCGCGCATCTTGAACAGGGCCTTGGCCGTATCGGTCATGACGTCGACGTCCAGGGGCGACGGCTTGACCGGGACCACCACCAGATCGGCGGCGGCCAGGGCGGCCAGGGTCGGCTCGGCGGAAAAGCCCGCCGTGTCGATGATGACGGGGCCGTGGTCGGCGGCGACGCGGCGGGCGCGCGCGCCGACGTCGGGGGTGGGGTCCTCGATGACCGGGACACCGCCCATGCGTTCCTGGCGGGCGGCCAGGCGGGCCAGGGAACGCTGCGGGTCGGCGTCGATCAGGGCGGGAGCGTGTCCGGCCAGTCGCCAGTGGATCGCCAAGCTTCCGGCGACGGTGCTCTTGCCGCTGCCTCCCTTGAGCGTCGCCACGGTCAGAATGAAGTTCTTCATGGCCTTGTCCCTGCCTGCGACGGCATTTTCCGCCGAATGGGCGAACCGGTCCAGGGTTTTCCCCGCGTCGCCGGTGCCCTTCGGGTCAGGCTTCCAGCCGTGTCCTTCGGGTCACGGGGCGGACGGCGCCCGGTAGAGGATGGCGGCGCGACCGTCGCCTTCGTCGCGCAGGCGAACGCCGCGCCACCCGGCGTCCAGCAGGGCCGCCTGGGCTGTCAGGTCGGAGACGGGCAGCCAGCGCGTGGCCGCCTCCTCCCGGGATGGGGTGGGCGGCAGGCGACGGGCCAGGACAAAGCGCCAACCGCCGTAGAGGCGGGTCAGGCGCCGAATTTCCAGTCCCTCGGCCAGGGTGTTGGTCAGGCTCGCCAGATTTCCCGGCGCCACGGTCGTGATGACCAGCATGCGCCCGGCCTGGGCGGCCATCTCCATGCGGCGGCGCGTCAGGTAGCGATGCAGGCCCCGCCCACGCCACTCCGGAGCGACGCTGATGCCGTCCAGGTGGGCGACGGTGGATGGGTCGGCGGGCGGCGGGTCCAGGTAGGCGGCGAAATTGTGGTCGCCCGGCCCCGGTAGGCCCAAGACGGCGTAGGCCGCCAGACGGTCGCCGTCGCACAGTCCCAGGACGCGGCCCAGGCGCTCCAGATGGTCGGCGAAGAACGCGTCGGTCTCGCTGGCCACGAGGTCGGCGGCCGTGGCGCCGACGACCCGTTGGTGCAGGGCGATGACGGCGGGCAGGTCGCGAGAGTCCAGCAGGCGGTCCGTCAGGCCGTGCGGCGGCCGTGCCGCGCCGACCGTCACCGCAGGACCTCGGCGTATTCCAGCAGCAGCAGGGGCGGGTAAAGCTCCAGGCGGCGGGCCACCGGCAGGCGCACCAGATAGGTGAAGCGTTCCAGGGTCTCGGCGGGGATGTCGCGGGCCGGAACGCCGTCCCGCAGGATGGCGACGACCTTGGACGCCGCCAGACGGCCTACCATGTCGTAGCGGCTGACCAGCCCGAACATGGCGGTGCCGTGGCGGATTTCCAGTTCCGTTCCCGTGAAGCTGGGCAGGCCGCGCGCGATCCCCTCTTCGGTCAGGGTGTCGTGATGGGCGCCGACGAAATTGTCCGGCCCGATATAGAGCAACTCGGCCCCCTGGTCGGCGAGGTTCGCCACCAGCGAGGGGATGCTGTCGGCCTTCGGTTCGCCGTCGGCGTCCAGGGGGGCCGGGGCCTCCAGGACGGTCAGGCCGGCCCGCCCGCCTTCGCGGCGCAAGGCTTCGACGTTGGCGACCGAATTCGCCTCGCGCGGGTTGTAGATGACGCCCAGGCGGTGGAAGGGGCGGTAGGTGCGAATGGCGCGGATCTGCGCCTCCAGCGGCGCGATGTGGGAGGCGCCGGTGACCTGGGCGCGCCCCATGGTCGGATCGGGCGGCATGATCCCCGTTTTCCAGGGGTCGGAGACGAGGGCGAAGACCACCGGAACGTCGCCCACGGCGGGGCCTTCGGGAGCGTCGTGTTGTCCGGCGGCGCGCAGGGTGATCGAGGTGCCCCAGGTGTAGACCAGATCGGGCGGATTGGCGCGAATGTCGGCCAGGACGGCGGGCAGGCGGTCCAGGTCGCGGTTCAGGTCGCGGATGTCGTAGGCGACGTCCAGGCCGCTTTCGGCCATGTAGGCCCGGAAGCCCTGTTCCACCTCGGTTTCGCCGCGCCACAGGATCATGACGACGCGCAAGGGGGCCGCCGCCGCCGGAAGGGCGGTCAGGACGCCCAGGAGGGCGATCAGAAGGGCAAGGAGGACGCGCCGCCGGACAAGGGTCATGGCCGCGCCTCCTCGACCGAGGGGGGGGGGGCGGCCCCGTCGCCGCGCCAAGATCAACGCGAAGACGCAGGCCGACAGGGCGCCGTAGAGGCCGATGGCGCCGATCGCTCCCTGAATGCCCAGCGGCACCATGAGGGCGGCGGCGATCACCGGCCCGAAGCCGCCGCCCAGGCGCTCGAACAGGCGTAGGACGGCCAGGACCGGGCCGTTGCCGTGAATGGCGATGGCCTTGTGGCAGGCATCGGTCGCCGCCGTGACCTGGGCCGCCATGGACATGGCCTGACCGAGGCCCAGGGCGGCCACCGCCCCGGTGATGGCCCAGGCACCCATGACCTGGGAGGCGGCGAGAATCCCGGCGGCCGACAGCAGGCCCCCGGCGGCCACGGCCAGGGCGTGGTGTTGCAGGCGGTCGGCGAGGCGGGCCAGGAGCGGCCCGCTGAGCAGGGCGATCAGGCCGTAGATCATCACCACCCGACCGATGGCGGCGGTGGACGCCCCCTCCTGGTGCAGGGCGACGGGAACCAGGAAGAACAGGAAACCGCTCAACAGCACCTTCGCGGGGACCGAGGCGAAGAGCAGCAAGCCGAGGAAATAGCCGTTGCCCAGGACGTCCGTCAGGGTGTGGCGGGTGATGCGTGGCGGCGTTTCGGCGTGATCGGACCCGCGGCCCATCAAGGAGGGCACCAGGAAGGCGGCCATGGCGGCGGTCGCGCCGCCCAGGATGAAGGTCTCGGCCTGGCCGATGTGGCTGGCCAGGATGCCGCCAATGGCCGGACCGCAGATGTCGGCCAGCATGATCCCGGCGACCATCATGCCCGCCCCTTGGGCACGGTTGGCGCGCGCCGTCGATTCCAGGACGAAACCCTGGCAGGCGACGAAGGTGAAGGCGTAGCCGACGGCGGAAACCAAACGGACGGCGGCGAGCATCTCGAAGGACCCGGCGAAGGCGGTGGCGGCGAGACCGGCGGACGCCAGACCGGCGCCGATGACGTACATCATGCGCCGCCCGAGGCGATCGTAGAGCAGGCTGGCGACGGGCATGGTCAGGGCCACGCCGATCATGTGCAGCCCCATGATGACACCCACCGCCCGGGTGGGGTCGAGCCCGGCCAGACCGTCGCCGACCTCGGCGAAGAAGGTCGGCATGAAGGGGCGGGCCAGTTCCTCGGCCAGGACGAAGAGGAAGGCCAGCAGGCGCACGCCGATCAGTCGCGGCTCCCGCTCTTCGCGCGGCGTGACCCCGGCCTTGGCGGCGGCGCGCCGCAAGAGACCGTTCAGCCGCCCGATCAGCCGCCCGAAGTCTCCCTTGGGGATGTCGCCGATCAGGGTGCCGAAACGACCGCGCCGGACCTCTTCCAGCGCCCTGGCGGCGACGCGGCTGGGCTGGACGACGTTGACGGTCATGACCAGCAGCATCAATTCGACCGCCAGCAACGTGGCGACCAGAAGCACGATCACGATGTCGGCCAGATTGTCGATCAGCGGCTGCAACAAGGCGTCCCGGTAGTGTCCAGTGTAGAGAGCGCCTTGGAAGGCGTCGGATGGTCCCAGGGGAACGGCGGTCACGAGATAGGCGCCGCGCAGCGCCTGATCGTCCGCCGCCGGAGCCGGAAGGGCGTCCGGTGGCAGGCTCAGAAGGTCGGTCAAGGCGTCGGGCGTGATCCCCTCGGCGTGGTGGATGACTCCCTCGGCGTCGGCGATGGCGAGGAAGGCCAGGGACGGGTCGGTGTCGGCCATGGCCGCCTTCAGGTCGTCGACGCCCGCCAGCGCGGTCAGGGGAATGCCCAGTGTCAGCGCCCGCTCCACGGCACGCCGGGCATGGACGGCCTCGGTCTCGGCGGTGTCGGCGAGCTCGGGGAAAAGGGTGCGCTCGACCACCGACACGGTCAGCAGCGACACGGTGACGAGGGACACCAGAACCGTGGCCGCCGTCACGAGCATGATTTGCGTGCTGAGCCGCGACAGCCAGCGGCGGATCATGGCGCCGCCTCCGTCTCGCCGGGGCGGGACGCCTTGCCGTCCTCGGCGTTGGCCTTGCCGGCGTTCCTATCGGCGCCCGTGCCCTTGAGCGCCTCTCCGAGGACCGGGCGGGCGGACCAATAGGCCGCCGCGACATCGCCGCCCGACAGGTCGTGCTCGGTCGCCGGGAACGACGCGGCGTCTTTGTCCGCGCCTTCCAACGCCGCCATGTCATCGAACATGGCCATCAGGCCGCGTCGACGGCGGGCCAGAAGCCGCGAGGTGACGACCGCCGCGGGAACCGCCGCCAAGGCCGCCAGAAGACCGTTGAAGATCAAGGTTCCAACGGCCTCGTTCAGTGTCGCGGTCTGGGACTCGCGGTCATAGGCGACGGCGACGCCCCCGGCGCACTCTCCGAAACTGTTGAGAATTTGCAGACCTAGACCGGCGCGGGGGGCGTCTAGGTCGCGCCACTCGGTGGCCCCCGGATGGCGCGTCCAGGGCGTCGCGCCGCCGCTGGCCCGCCCCACGGGGGCCTGGGCGATGACCGCGCCGGAGCAGTCATGAACGGTGATGGAGGAAATGCGGGGGTCTGCCGCGGCATATTCCCGCAACACGTCGGGCAGGCTGGTCATGGTTCGCAAGGTCAGGCCGACGTCGAGGCCGCGATGGGCCACCGAGCGGACCTCCCTGGCGATGCCATGCAGGCGGGCCGCCAGGAGGTCTTGGGAGGTCTGCTCCAGGCGCAGCGCGTTGAGCGTCGTCGTCAAGGCGAGCGCCGAAACGACGACGGCGACGATAGTGCCCGTGATTTTCAGGACCAGATCGCCCGTATGCACCCGGATTCCATGCGGTCGAGACATTACCATCCTCCCGTCCTTCTTGTGGCACGGAGGATGGAACAGCGAAAGCCTTTTCAAGTCATGGAGACTTGGAGTCGTCTCTTATGTGCCTGCTTGGTCATACACCTTTCAATGGGGAGACGAGTACAGGTCAAGATCCCGTCAAACGAATTGACGGGGGTATCTGTCCCTCCGTATAGTTGTCCCCTCCGAAGGCCATGACTTCGGTCCTGGTCGTGCGCCCGCTGGTATGTGATGACCCGTCGCGGGGACGATTGCCCCACCAGGGTCGGCGTCGGGCGCGGGATTGTCCTGCTGCTAAGCCGTGTCGCGCTCAGAGCGAGCGTCCATGAACACTCACCCATCGATGACAGGGGATTCAGGATGACCAGCAAGACCGCCGCGAAGGCCGCCGAGGACAAGGCCGCCGACGCCCCCGAGGAGACGGACGCCGCGGGCGCGGCCGACGAGACGGACGCCGAGGACGGCGCGACCGGCACCGATACGCCGGAGGCCGTGCGTCGCATCATCCGGCGCAACATGCTGTGGGCGACGGGCGTCTCCGCCCTGCCGTTCCGCGTGATCGACACCGCCCTCCTGCTTGGCGTCCAGTTGAAGATGCTGAAGGAACTGTCCGACTTCTATGGCGTCGAATTCCGCGCCAATTCGGGCAAGTCCGCCGTCGCCTCGCTGCTGGGTAGCGTGCTGCCGACCGTGCTCGGCCATAGCGTCGTGCCCAGCATGATCCGCGGGTTCGCCATGTCCAGCCCGGTGATCGGGTCGGCCATCGCCTATGCCGCCATGCCCCTGTTCGCCGGGGCCTTCACCTATGCCATCGGCAAGGTGTTCCAGCGTCACTTCGAGTCCGGCGGGACCTTCCTCGACCTGGACACCAAGAAGTGCGAAGGCTTCTTCAAGGAAAAGTTCCACGAAGGCAAGGATAAGGCCGAAGCGGAGGCGGGCGCCTCCGACGGGGCCGAATCGCCCGCCGCGGCCTAATCGCCCTCGTCTTTCAGGAGCGGCGGGAGTCGGCCATCCGGTCGGACCCGCCGTTTCCGTGTCCGGGCCTTGAAAGCTTTTCCGAACCGGTGGCGCGGGATGATCGGGCGTGGTATGTCCGAATGATACCTTCGTCGTGACTTCCGCGGGCAGGGGACCTAATGGTAGCGATCCTGGTTGTGCTCTATGTTCTCGCCGCGCTCGTCTGCGGCGCCATGGGGCGGCGCACCACCTTTGGCTTCATCGGACATTTCGTCCTGGCGCTCGTCCTGACGCCGCTCGGTGATTGGTTCATCCAGCTCGCCGGGCGCACGGTGGTCCCCGATCGCGACATCGACGACGATGAAGGCAAGGCATGAGGATGGCGGGGCGCCTGGGTGTTTCCGCGCGCGATGGCGCGCCGCATGACGCGCCGCGCTTTCCGCCGGGTGTGAAGGAGGCGGCATGGTCGAGCCGGTGACCCCCGCCGAGGACAAGGAAGCCGGGAGCACCGCCGCGCCCGAGACCTCCGCCGAGCCGCCACGACCCGGCCTCCGGCGCCGATTCCGGGCGTGGTTCCGGCGTTGGCATCGTCGCCACTGGATGGCCATCTACACCAGCCTGCTGATTACCATCTTCGGCTTGATGATCCTGGCCCCGAACATCGTGGTGACGGTTCCGGCCGGTCACGTCGGCGTGCTGTGGCTGCGCTTTTTCGGCGGTACGGTGACGGACGACCATTACAACGAAGGCGTCCACCTCATCTTTCCGTGGGATGAGATGTACATCTACGACGCCCGCCTGCAGAACACGGCGCGCACCTACGACACCATTTCCTCCAACGGCCTGACCATGCAGGTGGAGATCGCCGTCCGCTATCGCATCAACCGTGAGACGGTCGGCACCCTGCATAAGGTCGTCGGGCCGGACTATCCGGAAATCCTGGTCTATCCGGAAATCGGGTCGCATGCCCGCGAATTGATTTCGCGCTACACGCCCGAACAGCTCTATACGGAAACCCGCGCCTTCATCCAGTCGCAGATCCTGCAACGCATGGTGACGCAGCTCGGCGCCTCGCTGGCCAACCAGAGCCTGCGCGGGCAACTGGTGAACGTGCAGGACGTCCTTTTGCGCAGCGTGGTCCTGCCCAAGGCGGTGGCCTCGGCCATCGAGCGCAAGGCCGAACAGTACCAGGCCATGCTCGAATACGATTTCCGTATCGAGCGGGAAAAGAAGGAACGTGAGCGCAAGCGTATCGAGGCCGAGGGTATCCGCGACTTCCAGGAAGTCGTGTCGCGCAACATCACGCCCGAATACCTGCGCCTGCGCGGCATCGAGGCGACCATGGCGTTGTCGACCTCCACCAACAGCAAGATCCTGGTCATCGGCGGCGGCAAGGACGGCCTGCCGGTGATCCTCAATACCGACGGCATGGACGGTGGGACGGACGTGCCGCTGGGACCGCGTGTGGGTGCCGCGACGCCCGGAGCCATCTTGACGGGGCCGGACCAGGCGCCGCTCAATGCCCGCATGGACGACGTCACGGCCCAGAACTCGGTGACGCCCCTGGCGCCCAACGCCACCGCGCCCGGCAAGGGGCAAGGCCCGTCCGCCGGCTCGCCCGGAGGCGCGCCGGCGATCGCCGTCGAGGGGGGCGCCGGGCCGGTGTCTCCGCGGGCTGGGTTGGCCCCGCCCGAAGGGCAGCAACGGCATGTGGGCGAGGCCGAGGACCGCATGCGGGATCCGGTCGGCGACACGGGCCGCGTGTTGGCGCCGCGAGAGCGATAGACCGCCCAGGGGCGCGTTGGGCGCGGGTGCCGGGGCTTAGTCGTGCAGAACACTCATCGCCAGGACGATGGATGTGTAGACCCAGGACCAGGTCCGGGCGATCACGTGGCGCGCGACGGGCGGCAGGGCCCGAACCGGGGGCAGCGCCGCCAAGCGTCTGGTCAGGCCCGTCAGGCGTCCGAACCAGGCGACCACGGCGAACAGACCCCGCAGCAACAGCCCCAGGACCACGAAGGCTACGACCGTCCTGTAAAAGCTTTCCTCGACGGTCTTGCCGAGGGGGACCGTCTCGGTTGGGTCCAAGCGTTCCGTGACGACCAGGATCGTCCAGGACAGGACGAAGAGACCGACCTTGATGGCGCCGACGAGGTTGGCGGTGGTTTTCTTGAAAATCGGCTGATCGGTGGCCGCCGCGACGGAAAAGGCATGGAGGATGGGGAGGAACCCTTCCTCGTCGCCCAATCGTCGGCGCAGTCCAAGTCCGTCGCGCGACCAATCGAACTGCTTGTCCAGCAGGGTCGCCATCTTCTTGCTCATGGGGCGGGACGGCGAGAGGGTTTGGAACAGGCGCCGTTCCGCCGCGTGGCGCGTGGCCGGGTCCCGATTGGCGATGGGGCGCGACAGCAGGTCATCCAGGCGTTTGGTTTTCCGGGCGGAGAGGGCCGTCTCGAAGGTGGCCCACCATGCGGCGTCCTCGTCGCCCTCGGCCTGGACTGTATCCGCGGGCGTCGCCCACCGCCCCGCCTGCCCGGCGTGGGCGGTCGTGTCGGGGGGATCGGAGGTCTCGGTGGCGGGTCGCGGGGCGGTGTCCGCTCCCCCGTCCCGGCGAACATGCCAGACGGGGAACGGAATGTCCGACGGCGCGGGCGTCCTTTCGGCGGCGGGGGACGCCTTGGCTCGCTCGCTCGGCGAGGGCTGTTCCGGCGCGGACGGGGCGCCTGCGGCGCTGTCCCGATCCGGCGGCCAAGGGGTGTCCAACGCGGCGTCGATCAGGGCGCCGATGCTGGGGCGCGGCGGGGGCGTCTCGTCGGCCTTGACCGCCCGCCGTTTCGCTTCCTCGAAGGCGCCGAGGAGGTCGTGAAAGGCGTCCGGATCGGTCCGGTCGATGGCTTTCAGGCACCGCGCGTAGGCCCGCTTGACGGCGCGGGTATCGGTCGGGCCGTCCAGCCCCAGGGCACGCCAGGGCCAGGGGGCGTCACGTGACATAGAAGTCGTCCACCTGATCGAGAAGCACCGTCATGTCGCCGCGCAAGGCTTCGATGGTCGCCGCGTCCTGGTCGTCGAGCGCCGCCTCGAAGTCGATCAGCATCTTTTTCAGGTGGGCGCGATCGGTCTTGTGGGCCATTTCATAGACCCGCCGCAGGCGGGCCAGGAAGGCGCTGTTCTCCTCCATGTCGCGGGGATGCAGTTTCAGGGCCTGCATGGCCGTCAGGCGCGCCGCCACGTCCGCCTCGCTCAGGCTGGTGGCATTCTGGCGGATGACCATCCCCGCCGTCTTGCCGGTGGTCAAGGAACTGGCCTCGACCTCGATCAGGCCGGAGGTGTCATAGGTGACGCGGACCTGAAAGCCTTCCCTTCCGGCTTTGTTCTTCGGCACCCTCAACGAGAATTTTCCCAGAAGAAGGTTGTCGTCGACCTTCGGAGCCTCGCCCTGGAATATCTCGACCTCGACCTCCTTCTGGTTGTCCTGGATGGTCGCGAAGGTGTCCACCCGCGACACCGGGAGCGGCGTGTTGCGCTCGATGATCGGTTCGAAGAAGCCGCTGAGAATGCGCCCGTTGGGCAGTCGCGTCCCCGTCGCGATGCCGACCGAGAAGGGGCTGACGTCCGTCATGACGATATCGTCCAGCGCCCGATCCTGGCGTTCCAGCCCGGCTTGGACCGCCGCGCCCAGGGCGACGGCATGGTCCGGGTCGATGGTCATCTCGGGCAGCATGCGGAATTGGCGGGCGATCAACTGGCGGATCATGGGCATGCGGGTCGCGCCGCCGACCAGGATCACGCGGTCCAGCGCCTCCATGGCCTCCTGGCTGTCGTAGAGGCACCGCTCGATCGGTCGGAACAGGCGCCGCATGAGTGGCTGGCAGGCCTCCTCGAAGGCCGCCCGGTCGGTCGTCACCGTCACCTCTCGGTCGCCGTCCCACACGGTCGTTTCGTGGTGGTCGTCGCGGCTGAGGCGGCATTTGGCGGCTTCCGCCGCGG
This sequence comes from uncultured Rhodobacterales bacterium, assembly GCA_964521375.1. Lineage (GTDB taxonomy): Bacteria > Pseudomonadota > Alphaproteobacteria > Rhodospirillales > Rhodospirillaceae > CAZFRK01. The sequence continues at coordinate 892 of CAZFRK010000046.1, read as the reverse complement.
CCCTCAGGCGATCTTGAAGGGTCTGCCCCAATTTGGCCCAGGGCGTGCCCAGCCGTGCCGCCATGGCGTGCGCCAGGGCTTCCGAGAAGTCCTCGCCGCCCAGGAAGGCGTCGCCGGAGCTGGCCTTGACCTGCATCACGCCGTCGAAATGCTCCAACAGCGTCACGTCGAAGGTGCCGCCGCCCAGGTCGAAGACCAGGAACTGGCTTTCGCCGTCGCGGTCCTGGAGGCCGTAGGCGAGGGCCGCCGCGGTCGGTTCGTTGATCAGGCGGCGGGCCGTCAAGCCCGCCAAGGTACAGGCGTTCACCGTGGCCTGGCGCTGCGCCTGGTTGAAATAGGCCGGTACGGAAACCACCACCTCGGAAACGGACTCTCCCAGGTGGGCCTCGGCGTCCTCCTTCAACTTGCGCAGAACCAGCGCCGACAGATCCTCGGCCCGGAAGGCCTTGCGTCCCAGCTTGAAGGTCTTGTCACTGCCCATGGACCGCTTGAAGGCCGCCGCCGTGTCGCGGGGATGGGTGGTCAGGCGGTCACGCGCCGCCCGTCCGACCAGCAGCGCGTCGCCGTCGACCGATACGGCGGACGGCGTCAGCATCTCGCCCAGGGCATTGGGAATAAGCTCGGCGCGCCCGTCGCGAAAAACGGCGATCAGGGAGTTGGTGGTGCCGAGGTCGATGCCGATCGCGAACTCTGTCATGGCGGCGCACCATCAGGGACGGAAGGAACCCGGCGCGCCGTCCCGAGAGGGCGGTGCCGGAACGGCGAACTCCCGCAGTATGGCCGTGGCGCGTCCATCGGCGCAAGATGGGTGGCGTGGCTGCCCGTCGCCGCCGAAAGCCCGGTCGCGACAGGGACGGGGCGGCGCGCTATGATGCGCCGAACGACTCTGAAC
>CAZFRK010000045.1:0-13944 GCA_964521375.1 uncultured Rhodobacterales bacterium | reverse complement strand
ACAGGCTGAAGCCGTGGGCGGTGCGCGCCTGGACGGCCAAGCGGACGTTTTCCAGAACGGAGAGATTAGGGAAAAGGTTGGTCAACTGGAAGGCCCGACCTATGCCGCGCTCCGTACGGCGGGGCGCCGACAGGCCGGTCACGTCCTCGCCGTGCAGCAGGACACGCCCGGCGGTCGCCTTGAGCTGCCCGGAGATGAGGTTGAAGTAGGTGGTCTTGCCCGCCCCGTTGGGACCGACGATGGCGGTCAGGGTCCCGCGCTTGAAGGCGCAGGAGACCTCGTTCACCGCGACGTGGCCGCCAAAGCGGATGGTCAGGCCCTCGGTGACGAGGACCGGATGTTCTTCATGGTGCATGGAAACGCCCTTCGTCCGTTCCGGAAAGGCCTCGGTGGGCGGCGTCGGTCCGCCGCCCACCGGCCCGACGATTACCGCTTGTTGCGGATGGGAACGTTCATGTCCGCGGGCTTGATGACCTGGGTCAGGCGCGGAATGCCCCAGGCGACATCGTCCTTGGACTCGATCTCGAAGGCGTACATTTCCTGCATCGCCTGATGGTCGTCGGCGCGGAAGGTCATGTCGCCCTTCGGCGTCTGGAAAGACATGCCTTCCATGGCCTTGATCAGGGTGTCGCTGTCGGTGTCGCCGTCGGTCTTCTTGAGCGCCTCGACGACGGCGGCGGCGGCGGCGAAGCCACCGGCGGTGAAGAAGTCCGGCGGCTCGTTGTAGCGGGCGAAGTGTTCCTTCACCAGCCAAGCGTTCATGTCGTTCTGGGGGATTTCATAATAGTAGTAGGTGGCCCCGCGCATGCCCGGCAGGTCCTTGTAGGCCGCCATGGCGGGCAGGATATTGCCGCCGCTGGCGAGCGCGATGTCGTAGCGTTCCGGCGCCATGGCCTTCATCTTGCCGACCGGGTTGCCGCCCCCGGCCCAGATCACGAAGATCGTCTTGTCGCCGTCGGCGTCCTTCAGGGCGTCGAACAGACGCTGGCCGTGGGCGGTGAAGTCCTTGGTGTCGGTCGGCGCGTATTCCTCGAAGACCACTTCGGCGCCGGTGCCTTCCAGGGCTTCCTTGAAGGCGGCCACGCCGTCGCGACCGAAGGCGTAGTCCTGGGCCAGGGTGGCGATCTTGGCGCCGGGCTTGCCGAGCGCCTTGGCGTTGGCGATGGCGTCCTGGCTGGAGTTGCGCGCGGTGCGGAAGACGTATTCGTTCCAGTTTTCGCCGGTGATGCTGTCGGCGACCGCCGGTTCGACGATCAGAACCTTGCGGTAGTCGGCGGCGATGGGAAGCATGGCCAGCGCCACGCCCGACGACACCGGACCGATCGCCAGATCCACCTCGTCGTCGCCATAGGCTTCGGCCAGCAGCGCACGCCCCTGGTCGGGCTTGCCCTGGGTGTCCTTCTCGATGACCTCGATCTTACGACCGGCCACTTCCATGGTTCCGCCGGTAAGGTATTCCAGGCCCATCATCAGGCCGGTATGGGATTGCTTGGCGTAGGCTTCCAGGGCGCCGGTCTTGCCATAGACGTGGGCGATCTTGACGGGATCGGCGGCCAGGGCACAGGTCGCGGTCGCGGCGAAGGCCACGGACGCGACGGCGACGCCCAGAAGCCGGGCGGGAATACGGGATAGCGTCATGCGTTCCTCCTTGGGGTTTTGGCGCGTCACCCCTCTTTCGGGGGTGTTTTCGGACCGGGCGTTGCGAAGGGCGTGCCACATCGAAACCCAAGCGTTTCCGCGGGTCTTGCCCCCTCGCCAGGAAGATGACTGTCCGGCGCGCCGGACAGGCGCGAACCGAATGACGAAAATACTTAATAAAATCATGTAGTTGTAGGAAAGCGTCCGGATTTCCGGACAAACCGGCGTCCTGTCCGGAAATCCGGAAAGGTCAGGCACTGTTCTCCAGGGACGTCATCTTCTCGTAGAACTGGGCCCGCGATATGCCCAGCGCCCGGGCCGCCTGACTGCGGTTGCCGCCGGTGATCTCGAGAGCCTGGCGGATGGCCTGCCGCTCGACCTCCGCCAAGAGATCGCGCAAGGGCCGCACCTCCCCCGCTTGTGGTCCCGCCTCCGGTCCCGCCGTCGGAGCGGCGGCCTTGGCGGCGGGGAGCAGGGTTTCGAACAGATCCGGCCCAAGCACTTCTTCTTCCGTCGCGGCGGCCGCCTGTTCCAGGACGTTGCGCAGCTCTCGCACATTGCCCGGCCAGTCGTGCGCGGCCAGTCGCCGCAGACCATCGGTGGAAACGACGCGCGGCACGCCGCCTTCCCTTTGCGCCATGGCCTCCAGGAGGGTGTCGCATATCAGCGGCAGGTCTTCGGTCCGGTCGCGCAGCGGCGGCGCGTGAAGGGGCAGAACGTTGAGGCGATAGAAGAGGTCGGCCCGAAAGGTCCCCGCCTCGACCATCGCCTTGAGGTCGCGGCTGGTGGCCGAAATGACCCGGACGTCCACGGGAATGACGGTATTGGCCCCCAGCGGCTCGATCTCCTGCTCCTGCAAGACGCGCAGCAGCTTGGTCTGCAGGTTCGGCGGCATGTCGCCGATTTCGTCCAGAAATAGCGTTCCGCCGTCGGCCAGCTTAATCTTGCCCTCGCGCCCCTTGCGCTCCGCCCCCGTATAGGCCCCTGGGGCGGCGCCGAAGAGTTCGCCCTCCAACAGGCCCTCGGGAATGGCCGAGACGTTGATGCGCACCATCGGACGGGTCGCCCGACCGGAAGCGGCATGGATGCCGTGCGCCAGCAATTCCTTGCCGACGCCGGTCTCGCCGGTGATCAGGACCGGCACCTCGCGGTCGGCGGCGCGGCGGGCACGCCGCTTGAGGTCGCGCACGGTCTCCGTCGCGCCGATGAAGGCGTTGAGGCTGTATTTGGCCGCCCGCGTGCGGGCCAGCTCGTGCCGCGCCTTCTCCAATTCGGCCTGAAGCGTCTGAAAGCGATCGACCAGGGGCTTCAGGCTATGGAGCCGATCGTAGAGGATGACCCCCATGGCCCCGGCCAATCCGCCGTCCTCGTCATGCAGCGGCAGGCGCGACACGGTCAACTGATGCTTGCCCAGGGGCACGAGGTCGAGCAAATCCGCCTGACCGCTTTCCAAGACCCGATGCATGCGGCTGTGCGGCAGGACCTCGTCGATGGGCAGACCCTCGACCGGCTGGGTACCGTTCCAGCCGGTCAGTGCCTTGAACTTATGGTTCATCCACGTCACCCGCCCGCGCAGATCGACGGCGAAGGCTCCCTCGTAGAGGGTGTCGAACAAGGCCGAAAGAGACCTCGCCGCCTGTCGGCGCACTTCCTGCTCATCCATTGGGGGCGCTCATTCCGGGCCGAAGGGTGGAAAAGGGGCACCCATCATAAGCAGACAGCAACGTCCGGTGGAAGGGGCCAGCCAGTTCCGCCTCTCCCGGACGCGTGGCGCGGTGCCCGACCCCGCCCGGCGCCGTTGCTATTCCGACCAGCCGCCCCCCAGGGCCTTGACCAGGGCCACGGCGGCGTTCAACCGCGACAAATGGGACTGCTCCAAGCTGTCTTCCTGCTCGAACAGACTCCGCTGCGCGTCCAGAAGGCTCAGGAAGTCGGTCCGCCCGGCCCGATATCGGGCCTCGGCCAGCCTGTGCGCCTCACGCGTCTGGACATAGGCCTCCGCCTGCGCGGCCTCGATCTCCGCCGAATAGCGGACCGCCGCCAGGGCGTCCTCGACATCCTGGAAGGCCGCGATCACCGCGCTCCGATAGCGGGCCTCGGCCTGTCGGCCTTCCTCCTCGGCGCTGTCACGCTGGGCCGCCAGCCGACCGCCATCGAACAGGGGCTGCGTCAAACCGGCGGCCAGAGAGGCAAGGAAACCGCCCGGCGTGAAGAGGGAGGCCAGTTCATCGCTCGACCATCCGCCGCCGCCGGTCAGGCGCAGGGATGGAAACATGGCGGCGCGCGCGGCCCTAAGGCTGGCCCCCGCGGCGGTCACGGCGGCCTCCGCCGAACGGACATCCGGGCGCCGTGTCAAAAGCTCCGACGGTAGGCCGGGCGTCACCTCGGGCAAGGTGACGGCGGACAATCCCCCGTCCATGACCGGCAACGAGGCCACCGTCGTTCCCAAGAGGGCGGCCAGAGCGTCGCCGGCCTCCGCGCGCGACTGTTCCAACCGCGGAATCTCCGCCCGCAGGGAGGCCACCGCGCCCCTTTGCTGGGCGACTTCCAGGCCGGAGGCGGCCCCAAGCGCGGCCTGCGTTTCGACCAGCGTCAGGGTTTCCTCGGTGATGGCGAGGATGCGGCGGGCGCTGGTCAGGCGATCATTCAGGTTGAGGATCTGGAACCAGGTCGTCGCCACGTCCGCCGTCAGGCCGAGGGCGGCGGCGTCGCGATCAAAGGCGGTCCCGGCGGCGGACGCTTCGGCGGCCTCCACCTCGGCGGAGGTGCCGCCCCACAGGTCCACCTCGTAGGCGGCGTCGAAGCCCGCCTGAAAGCTGTTGCCCGGCTTCCGCTGACCCGGCCAGGAGCGCGTTCCGGAGCCGCTGGCGTCGAGCGTCGGCAGAAGACCCGCCCCAGCGGCTCGCGCCTGGGCGCGGGCGGCGGCGACGGCGCGTCGATTGGCTTCCAGGTCCGGGTTATTGGTCAGGGCCCGCGCCACCAAGGCGTCGAGGTCCGGTGCCTCGAAGAGCCGCCACCAGTCGCTGGACAGCGCGGTCGGCGCGGCGTCCTCGGCGGCGGCGTCATTGGCCCAGCGCGCCGGAGCATCGAGCGTGGTCTGCCCGACAGGCGGCTCGGGGGCGGTGACGCAGCCGGTCAGCGCCAAGACCGGTAGCACAAGAAGGATCCGTGTCATGACATCGTCCTCAATCGGCGCCCAAGGCCGTGACGGGGTCCAGGCGGGAGGCCTTGCGCGCCGGGAGATAGCCGAAGGTCAGGCCGGTGACGGCGGCGCAGGAAAAGGCCAGGATGACGGGCGGCGCCGTGACCAGGGTCGGCGTGCCCAATTGACCGATCAGCCAGGCCGTCGCCAGACCGCCGACGACGCCGAGAAGTCCGCCGGTGCAGCAGACCACCAACGCCTCGGTCAGGAATTGAAGCTGGATGTTGGCGCTGCGCGCTCCCGTCGCCATGCGAATACCGATTTCCCGCGTTCGTTCGGTCACGCTGACCAGCATGATGTTCATGACGCCGATGCCGCCCACCAAAAGCGAGATCGCGGCGATGGAACCGAGGAGGAGCGTGAAGGTGTTCTGGGTCTCGGTCACCGCCTCCAGCAACGAGGCCATGTTGCGAACCCGGAAGTCCTCGGTCCCGTGGCGCGCCAGCAAAAGGTCTTCCACCCGTCCCTGGACCGCGTCCATGTCGAAACCGGTCTCGACGCGCACGGTCAGGGAATTGAGGTAATGCTGACCGAACAGGCGCAGGCTGCCGGTGGACAGCGGGACGAAGACCACGTCGTCCTGGTCGCGCCCGAAGGCCGCCGCGCCCTTGGCGTCCAAGACGCCGATCACCTGGAACGGCACGTTGCTGATAAGGACATATGTCCCGAGCGGGCTGTCCCCGTTCGGGAAAAGCGCCTGGTAGACCGTCTGGCCCAGAACGGCGACCGGCGCGTACTCCCGCACGTCCTGGGCGGAGAAGAAGACGCCGTCCTTCAAGCCCCAATTCTGCACATCGGCGTATTCGGCGCTGGTCGCGGTGATCGAGGTCCGGTGGTCCAGATTGTCGACCCGAACCGTCGCCGAGCCTTGGTTCTCGGGCACCGCGCTGGACACTCCCGGAAGCTGACGGACGGCTTCCATGTCGGCCTGCTTCAAGGTCGTGATGTCGCCGCGTCCGCGCTGTTGCGGGCCACCGGGGCGCACCACCAGAAGGTCGGTGCCCATAGCCTGGATGCGTCCGACGATGTCCTGCTTCGCGCCGTCGCCGATGGCCAGCATGGCGATCACCGATCCGACGCCGATGACGATGCCAAGCAGCGTCAGAACCGTGCGGAAGAGGTTTGCGCGCATGGACCGCGTGGCCATCAGGACCGTTTCGCCCATATCGGACAACAGGCTCGGCGGCGTGACGGTCAAGGGGCGTTCCTCGACGGCGCGGCCCGCCGTCCCACCGTCGTCGGAGACGATGCGTCCGTCGGCGACGCGGACGCGGCGATGCGCCTTGGCCGCCACGTCCGGATCGTGGGTGATGACGATGACCGTATGGCCCTGCCGGTTCAGATCGTCCAACAGCGCCATGACGTCGCGTCCGCTGGTGCTGTCCAGGGCGCCCGTCGGCTCGTCGGCCAAGATCACCTGCCCGCCGTTCATCAAGGCGCGGGCGATGGATACCCGCTGTTGCTGGCCGCCCGACAGTTGCCGCGGCCGGTGGTCGACGCGGTCGGACAGGCCCAGGCGCCCCAGAAGCTCATGCGCCCGCTCCACCCGCTCCTTGGCCGGGCGCCCGGCGTAGATGGCCGGGATCTCGACGTTTTCCGACGCCGTGGCATCGGGCAGAAGATTGTATTGCTGGAACACGAAGCCAAAGACATCGCGCCGCAGGTCGGCCCGATGGTCGCGGTCGAGGCCGCCGACATCCCGGCCAAGCAAGTGGTAGGTCCCGGCGGTCGCCGTATCCAAACAGCCGAGGATATTCATCAAGGTGGATTTGCCGGACCCCGACGCCCCGAGGATGGCGACGAATTCCCCGGCCTCGATGGTCAGGGACACGCCGTGCAGGACAGGCGTTTCCACGTCCCCCGTGCGGTAGACCTTGGTGACCTCGCGAAGGTCGATCAGGGGCCGGGCCATGGTCCCCTCCTCTGCTCAGCGGTCGGTTTCGCCATTTGCAGGGCCACCCGCTCGCCCGGGTCCAAGCCACGGACCACCTCGGCATTGACCCGGTCCTGAAGTCCGATCGTCACGGTTCGCTCGGTGACGGACCCATCCTTGGCGACTATCGAGACGCGGCGGTCACTTCCACTCCCGCGCAGGACGGAGACCGGAACCAGGGGGACATTGGTCGCCCGGCCAAGCAGGAAGAACACCTGCGCGGTCATTTGCGGGAGAAGCCGACGGTCGGCGTTGGAGACATCGAACTGGGCGGTGTAGAGGATGACGTCGTTGACCTCTTCGGGCGTCGGCTGGATCTGCCGCAAGGTCCCTTCCCACTTGCGGTCCGGTTCGCCGAGGGTGGTGAACCAGGCGGTCATGCCGACGGTCAGCTTTCCGACGTCGGCTTCCGACACCTGAGCGTTCACGGTCATGGTATCCAGGTCGGCGATACGCATCAGGACCGGCGTATCCTGGCGCGCGCTGATGGTCTGACCTTCGCTGACATCCAGGGAAATGACGGTACCGTCCATGGGAGCGGTGACGCGGGTGTAGCTCAGGTTGGCCTCGTCGGCCTCCAGCGTGGATTGAGCGTTCTCGATCTGCGCGGCCAGTTGGTCCAACTGCGCCTCGGCGATGGCGACGTCGGCGGCGGTGGCGTCCACCTCCTCCTTCGCCACCGCGTTGGCCTTGTAAAGGCCGAGGTTGCGCTGGTGCTCCTGGCGGGCCAGGACCAGACGGGCCTGCTGCTCCCGCCGCTGGGCTTCCAGGCTCTTCAGGGTCGCCCGGTCGGCCTTGACCGTCGCCTCGTAGACCGTGGGGTCGATGACCACCAGCGGGTCGCCCGCCGCCACCCGGTCGCCCAGGGCCACCGACAGGGTGTCGATCTGGCCGGAGATCTGCGCCCCTACGTCCACATAGCGCAAGGGCTCGACGGTGCCGAGCGCGGTGACGGTGGTTTCAAGGTTACCGCGCGTGACGGCGACGGTCCGCACGGGCGTTTCCGGCGCCGCGCCGGCGGCCAACCACCACCAGGCGCCACCGGCGATGCCCACCGCCGCCAGCCCGGCCAAGAGAATGCGTCTGTTCTTCACGGTGCGTCCTTCGGGTTGGAAACAGTGTCCGGCACAAAATGATCAACGTTCATCATCCGCCGAACAAGCTCCGAACTCTGGTATCACGTCCCATTGAAGGTATCACCGGCAACCTGAATGGTCCCTGTACGGGAACGAACGACCGTCCATCCCGACGTCAAGGCCTAGTCCTCCGCGCCGGGATGGTCACGCGCCAAGGCCTCGGCTCACGTCGCCGCCCGCCAGGACAGCCGCCCCGGCCCCGCCAGAAAGACCGCGAAGGCCGCCGACCACAGCAGACCACCGCCCCAGAAGGCCGGTCCGGCCAACCCGACATCCCACAGGAAGGGAGCGGCGACCCGCAGGAGCGATCCGCAAATGGCCGTCCAGATGGCGACCGTCGCCAAACGCGGCAAGGGAAACTCCCTCCCCGAATGACGGGTCGTGGCGATGGAGAAGACGGTCAGTCCCGCCGTACCAAGGGCTCCCGCCGCGCAGGCATGCCAGGCGGCGTCCAGAACCTCGGCCGAGGCGAGATCAGGCAGGACGCGGGCCGCCCCGGCCAGGATCAACCCGCAGATCAGGAACAATTTCCCGGCGAGAATGCCATGGAAAAAGCTGAAGCGAACCCCGCGCCCGACCCGCCAGTCGCCGACGCGGTCCAGGTGGGCCGCCGCCGCCGCCCAGGCCAACCAGCCGATCACCGTGGACTCCGGCCACAGGGCCAGGATGGCGACGTAAAGGGCGAGCAAGCCGATGGCCGCCCTGGCGCGCGGCGGCGCCGCCCGGAAGGTCCGCCCCGTGCCGCTCAAACGGATAGCTTCCGGCCCGACCATGGCCGCCACCCGCGTCGCCGCGGCGGTGAAGAACAGCATGAACAGCATGATCCCCACCGATCCCAGGTGCCGCGCCGGGTCGGCGGTCAGGGGCACCAGGCCGTCGAGCAGGTCGGGCGCCACCCAGGCCAGTTGCATCAAGGGCTGAAGCAGGCCGTAGGCGACGGCGATGGGCGCGAAGACGCGGTGGCGCCCGTCTCCCCGCGCCGCCGCCAGCCACACCAGCAGGGCGGACAGGGCGACGGGATGGGGGATCGTCAGCACCATGACCAGCGCGGGCGGCAGAACGCCGGACGCCAACATGGCCACCCGCGCCACCACCCAGGCCAGGAGCAGGGCCGCCAGCGGCGCGCCGCGCAGCAAGGGGGCACCACTCCAGGCGGGAAGCGCGGTCAGCAGAAAACCGCTCAGTGCCGCGCCTCCGAACCCGTAGAGCATTTCATGCATGTGCCAGATCAGCGCCGGGTCCGGCACCACGAGGCCGAAGGCTCCCAGGAAGTGGCCCAGCCACGGCAGGACGAACAACAGGGCCGACACCGAGGCGGCGAGGAAAAAGGGCCGGAACGGTTCGGCCCAGATCGGCGCGTTCCAGGGCGTCCGCGAGGAAAGCGTGGCGATGGTCATCGGAAGCGGCCTCCGGAAAAGGCTTCGGCGACGGCGGGTTCGGCCAGCAGACGGCTGACCTCGGCGGCGACGCGGGCGTCGTCCTGGTGGTAGCCGGTGACCGCCTCCAGGTCGTGCAGATGGACGATACGACCGGGCGCTCCGGCCATGACGGCGATGCGATGGCTGATCCGCGCCGCCTCCGCCAGATCGTGGGTCACGAAGATCACCGTCAGGCCGCGTTCCCGCACCGCGTCCAGAACCAGGTCCTGAAGGTCGCGGCGCAGACCGACGTCCAGGGCGCTGAACGGTTCGTCCAGCAGCAACAGGTCGGGTTCGACGGCCAGCGCGCGCGCCAGGGCCACGCGCTGGCGCATGCCGCCGCTGAGTTCGTGCGGATACTTGCCGTGATGCTCGTCGCCAAGCCCCAGGCGCCGCAGCAGGTCGCGCGCCGCGGCCCGGCGGTCCTTGCGCGGCACGCCTTGGGCGCGCAACCCGAAGGCCGCGTTGTCCGCCGCCGTGCGCCACGGCAGCAGGCGGCTTTCCTGGAACATATAGGCGGTACGCCGAAAGCCGTTCTCCACCACGCCGCTGGTGGGCATGCTCAGGCCCCCGGCCAGGGACAGAAGGGTCGTCTTGCCGCAGCCCGAGGGTCCGACCAGGGACAGGACCTCGCCCGGCAGGACCTCCAGCGTCACGTCGCCAAGAATGGCCTGCTTCTGGATGTCCAGACGCACCGACCGCCAACGCACGCCCGGCGTCAGGGTTGCCTCCACCGGGGCCACCGGCCCGATACCGAGGTCCATCATCCGGCGCCTCCCATGTCCGAAGAGGTCAAGGCGCGGCGCCACGGCTCCATGCGCCGTTTGAGCGGTGTCAGCACCAGACCGTCGATGCCCAGCAGCAGGATCAAGCCCAGGACCACCCAGGCCATGGCCTCCGCGGTGTCCAGATTGACCCGGGCCATGGCGAGGCCGTCGCCGATCCCCGCCCCGCCGCTCAGAAGCTCGGCCATGATCGCCAGCTTCCAGGACAGGCCGAGCGCCGTCGCGACGGCGGGGAAGACGTAGGACAGCATGTGCGGCAGGCCGACATCGTAGAACCGCTGCCAGGCCGAGGCGCGATAGCTTCGGGCCATTTCCGCCAACTGGTGGTCCAGGGTCCGGGCGCCCTGCATGGCGCCGATGACGACGATGGGCAGGGTCGTGACCACCACCGTGAAGATCGCGGCCAAGCCGGTGCCGCTGAACCAGATCAGCGCCAGAACCACCCAGGCGATGGCGGGCACGCCCAGGAAGATCCGCGTCAAGGGTTCCAATAGGCGGGTCAGGGTGGCCGAAAGACCCGCCAAGGTACCGAGGATCACGCCGATCAGCACCGCCAGGGCGAAGCCGCTCAGCGCGTTGACCGCGGTCGTCGCGGCGGCGGGCGGTGCCGCGCCTTGCACCCACAACCGCCACAGCGTGGCGAAGGTCTCCGCCGGGGCGGGCAGGACGAGGGAGCCGTAGACGTCATGGCCGGCCTGCCAGAGGGCGACCAGCAGCAGGATGGCCGCCGCCTGCGACCATCCACGCCACAGGAAATCGGCCAGACGGCTCAGGAGACGCAGCACCGCCGCCATGTCAGGCCCCCCAGTAGAAGGCGTCGTCGGGCATGCGCCCGCCCAGGATGTCGGGCGACATCTCCATCAGGTCCTGAAAATAGGCCTCCATGTCCGCGCGGGCCTCGGCGGCGGAGGTCACGTTCAGGCGGAAATAGGGAATGGAGCGTTCGACGATGGGCGCCTTGACCTTAAGGTAGTCGGCGCCCAGGCGTCCGGCGCTGGCCGGATTGTTGGCCACCCAGGCGCCGCCTTCCTGGCAGGCGCGATGGACGGCGGCGACCAGTTCGGGGCGCTTCTGCACCAGGTCTTCCTGGACCGCCATCCCAGCCTGGGCGATGCGCGGCGGACGCCCGGTCAGATCCGCGTAGGCCGCCGTCAGGTCGATGGAGCGATGGACCGCGACACTGTTCATGCGCCCGCGCATTTGCGCCGCCGTCGCCGCGGCTTCCGGCAGAATGGCGATGGACGCCCTACCCGACACCAGCATCTGGACCGCCTCCATGGGGGTTCCCACGTAGGTGACGTTGATGTCCTTGAGCGGGTCCATGCCGCTCTTGCGGGCGGTCATGCGGAAGATCAGGTCGGGGGCATCGTTCTTGAAGGCCAGGACCACGTCGCGCCCGGCCAGGTCGGCCACCGTCTTCACCGACTCGTCGGTGCTCATGACGTAGAGAAGCCCCCAGGTCATGATGTTGAGCATGCGCACCGGGACCCCCCGGTTGCGCATGTTGGCGCAGGCGTAGGACGGCGTGGCGAAGACGTCCATGGAGCCGGAGACCGCCCCGGCGCGCATCTGGTCGGGGGTTCGCCAGATGGTGAAGGAGACGTCGTCCACCTGATCGCGCAGCAGTCCCTCCTCGACGATATAGGCGAGGATGGTGGAGGGCGCGGCGGGCATGCCGCTCAGGGTCAGGGACGTTCCGGCGGCCTTGGCGCGACGGGACAGCAGGGCCGGAGCCGTTCCGGCCAGCGCACCGGCGCAGGCGGCGGAGGACAGGAAGGACCGGCGGGACAGGATGGTCATGGGGAAAGCTCCTTGATCTCTCAGAAGGTGACGACGCCGCTCAGGTAGAAGGTGCGACCGGGCGCGTTGACGCGGCCCGTGTCCGGCAGGTCGGTGACGGTCCAGGGGTCGACTTCGGCATAGGTCTGGTCCAGGACGTTGGCGATGCCCAGGCGCAGCCCGACGCGGTCATAGACCTGCGCCCCGGCATGGAGGTCGAGAACGCCGAAGCCCTTGATGTTTTCGGCGTCCAGGCCGGTCCCGGTGGCACGGTCGTCATCGGCGTCCTCGGGCGCGGCGACGGCGCGCACCGATAGTCCGGCGTTCCAGGTCCCGATGGTCGACAGGCGGTCGTGGTAATCGACCAGCCACACCGCCTCGGCGGGGGCAATGCCGTAGAGGCCGCGATCCTCGCTGTCGTTCTCGGCCCAGGTCACCTTGCCGTAGAGACCCGTCGAAAGATTGCGATCCAGGTTCCACTCCGCGGAGCCTTCCAGCCCCTTCAGCGTGGCGTCCACGTTGCGCCAGATGGGCGCCAGGTCCGTTTGCAGGACACCGGCCTGACCGCGGGCCCGGTCGCGGGCGATGAAGTCGTTGACGCGGTCGTAGTAGCCGGACAGAGCGAAGCGCACAGACGGCGCGTCGGCGAAGGGATCGGCGCGTCCGAAGTCGAGCCAGGAGGCGCTCTTGTATTCCGCGCCGATGTCCGCCCGGTGGTGGATTTCCGGATCCAGATCCGGGTTGCCGATGGCCCGCATCAAGGCGTTGACATGGTTGCGGGCGAAGAACAGTTCCTGATTGTCCGGCAGGCGCGCGACGCGGCCAAGGCCGCCCGACAGGGTGAGGCGGTCGTCGATCAGCGCGTGCTCGCCACGCAAGGTGACCGACAGTCCACCGTTGGCGGCCTGGCTGGCGTCCGTGCCGTAATAGCGGGCGTACATCTCGCGCGGCGTGAAGCTGGCCGCCGCCACCGGCACGCCCGCCGGGTTCAGGGACACCGACAGGTCGTCGGCCTTTCCGGCCCACGTTTGCGCCTGTTCCCATCTCAGCCCGGCCTGGACGGAGGTCGCCTGAGACACGGCGTGGGCCAGTTGGGCGAAGACCTCGCCCTCGACGCGCTGGACGCCCGGAAACTGAAGCGCCGTCATGAAGGCCAAATCGTTGCCCCCCACACGTTCGCCGTCGTGATGGTCATAGAGGGCGCCGCCGCCGAGGCGTAGGGCGGTCGGTCCCCAGACGATGTCGCCGTAGCCTTCCAGTTCATACAGGCGCTTGGTCACCTCGGCCTGTTGCAAGGTTCCCGCGGTCCCCGGCGGCTGAAGACTGAAATTGTTGTTCACGCGGTCCAGGATCAGCGCGCCCGCCTCGGCGTGCAGGGCGTCGAAGACGGCCCCCTCCGGCGCGTGATCGAGCAGGAGGCGGGTCACGTAACGGTCGGTATCCCGCGAGTCCGCGCCCGCCACATAGGCGTTCGTCGGGCTCTGCCCCGAGGTCTCGGGCAGGCGGTTGTCCCGCGTCCGGTCGTGGACCAGGACGCCCTTCAGCGCCGTTCCGGCCTTCGGCAGATAGCCCAGCACGACCTGCTCGCTGTCGCGGTTGTAGCCGTGGCGCACCGTCTCGCCGTCGCCGTCCTCATAGGGACCGCCGCGCTTCCACACCGCGGCTCCCTTGGCGAGGAAGGCCCCTTCACGCCGCAGGCCCTCGACGAAGGCTTGACGCACATTGCCGTTCCCCGAAACGCCGAAACCGGCCTTCACCGGGTTGGCCGACGATAGAAGGCTGTCCAAAGCCCCCGCCCCCGGCGTTTTCAGGGGATTGCTGTAGGGCATGTCGCCCGGAACGGTGCCCAAATCGTAAAGCGGCAGGACCGGCAAGGGTGTCGGCTGATCGTGCTGCGCGTACTCCGGAAGCACTACGCTGACCGGCGCGAGTACCGCCGTCGCGGCCTCGGACTCCGCCCCCACGTCGTCCGCGGCGGTCGCGACGGAGGACGTAGCCACCATCGACACGACCGCGAAGGGCCAACTCAATGAACTGATTTTATTTATGAAAC
>CAZFRK010000044.1:0-14148 GCA_964521375.1 uncultured Rhodobacterales bacterium | reverse complement strand
TTCACCGAGAAGAAGACCATCATCATCAACATGACCTGATCCGTCATCGACGGTTTCTCGTGTGGCAGGAAAAGAGGTCGCCCAGGGCGGCCTCTTTTTCTTTGCCCCGCCTCTTGTCCTTGTTCCGGGCGCCCGCGCCGTGTCAGATGGGAGAGAGATCGCCGGTCGTGGAGCCGCGCCCATGTCTATTTTCCGCCGTCTCGCCCTGCTGAGCGCCGCGCTCCTATTCCTCGCCGTCCTGGTGCTTTACGGGCTGGCCGGGGCATCGCTGCCCCGGACCCAAGGAACCGCCGTCGTCGTCGGCCGGTCGGCGCCGCTGACCATCGCCCGCGACGCGCGCGGCGTGCCGACGATCACCGCCGCCTCCTGGGCCGACGCATGGTTTGGATTGGGGTATGTCCACGCCCAGGATCGGCTCTTCCAGTTGGACCTTCACCGCCGCGTCGCGGCTGGCCGCCTGTCGGAAATCGTCGGCGCCAAGGCATTGGACCTGGATCGCGCCATGCGGACCCTGGGCCTGGGACGCGCCGCCGACTCCTCCTGGGCGGTCCTGCGGCCCGAGACCCGCGCGGCCCTCTCGGCCTACGCGGCGGGCATCAACGCCGGACAGGCGTCCTTGACCGCGCCGCCGCCGGAATACCTCCTCCTGGGTGTCGGATGGGAGCCCTGGCGACCGACGGACAGCCTGCTCTTCAGCCGCCTGATGGCCCTGCGTCTGTCGGGAAACTGGCGGGAAGAGGCGCGTAACGCCGGTCTGAGGGACACCATCGGCGACGAGGCCTTCCGGGCGCTGCTGGCGCTGTCCGACGACGGTGACCAAAGGGGCGCGTCGGGCACGGACGCCGTCCCCCTGCCGCCGCGCACCGAGGCGCTTGGGTCCCACGCCCGTCGTCTGGCGGACGCCTGGCCGAAAGAGGCCGCGCCCCTGACCGCGTCGAACTGGTGGCTGGTCGATTCGGCCCGCTCCGACGGCGGGGCGTTGCTGGCCAACGACCCGCACCTGGAGTTGCAGGCCCCCATCCAGTGGTATCTGGCGACCCTGAAGACGCCTGACGGGATGGTGTCCGGCGGCACCATTCCGGCCATTCCCTTTCCCCTGGTCGGACACAACGGCGCCATGGCCTGGGGCTTGACCACCACCCATTCCGACACCGCCGACCTGGTGGTCGAGCGGGCCTTGCCCGAGGGACGCTACGCGACCCCGTCCGGCCCCCAGCCCGTCGAGACACGCACTGAAACCATCCGGGTGAAGGGGGCCGACGACGTCTCCCTGACCGTGCGGGAAACCCGCCACGGACCGGCGGTCGGCGATCTGGTCGATCCGCCGCTCGCCGACGACCGCTTCGTGGTGCTCCAGGCGGCGGCCCTGGCAACGGGCGACCGCACCGCCGACGCCGCCCTGGCCCTGACGCGGGCCGCGTCGTGGGCCGAGGTCCTGGCGGCGGTGGATCGCTTCGACGCCCCGCAACAGAACATCGCCCTGGCCTTCCGGGACGGCGGCATCGGTTTCATCTCCCCTGGTCGCGTGCCGATCCGGGGAAAGGGAGACGGGCGCCTGCCCCGCCCCGGCGACGACGCCGCCTGGGACTGGCGCGGATGGCAGCCGTTGGCGGTCCTGCCCCAAGTCCACGCTCCCAGCGAGGGCATCCTGGTCAATGCCAACAACCGCCCGGTCCCGCTCCCCGAAAGCGCCATCCTCGGCGCCGATTTCCCGCCCGCCTATCGCGCCGACCGCATCCGGGACCTGCTGGACGGTTTGGTGGTCCGGGATATCGACGCCGTGGCGGCGATCCAGCAGGACAGCGCCTCCCCCCCCGTCGACGCCCTGCGCCCGTTCCTGGCCGCCCTGACGGCGAGTCCGGCGCGCGATCTTCTGCTCGCCTGGGATGGCCGCATGACCGTCGACCAGGGCGCGCCGCTGTTGTACGCCGCGTTCCTCGCCGAAGCGGAGCGGACGATCTTCGCCGATGACCTGGGACCTGCCTTCACCGACTGGCGTGGCCATCGGGCGCGGGAGGTGATCGCCGCCGTCTCCGATGGGGCGGCGCGCTGGTGTTCCGCCATCGGCTGCCATGTCGAACTGGAGAGCGCGCTTCAATCGGCGGAAAGCAGCCTGCTCGCCGCCTTCGGCCCCATGGAGGCATGGCGCTGGGGCGACGTCCATCGGGCCAGCCTGAGCCATTCCCTGTTCCGCCATGTCCCGCTGCTGTCGAGGCTGACCGATCTGTCGGTCCCCGCGCCCGGCGGGCCCTACACGATCAATCGTGGCGGCACGCCCATCGCCTCGGACCGGGACTGGGCCGGGCGGCTATCCGACGTGCACGGGCCCGGCCTGCGATTTTCCATCGACATGGATCGACCGGAAGAGGCGCGCGCCGTCATCGCGACCGGGCAGTCGGGCCACCCTCTGTCGCCGCACTACGGGGATCAGACGAAGCCATGGAGCCAAGGCTGCGTGAGGCCCCTTACCGAGTCCCCGACCGCCGTCCTGCGCCTCGAGCCGCCTAGAAGCACTCGGTGAGGTTGGCGTAGGCGCCGCGGAAATAGAGCAGCGGCTGACCGCCGGTCTGATGCTCCTGCTTGTGCACCTTGCCGATAAAAATCAGGTGGTCGCCGCCTTCCAGGACATCTTGCAGTTCACACTCCAGGCGGGCCAGGCAGTTGGTGATCACCGGAACGCCATGCTCATTGGTCGTGTGGCCAATGCTGCTCCACTTGTCGTCCTTGCGCGAGGCGAACTGGATAGAAACCTGACGTTGATCCTCGCGCAGGACGTGGATGGCGAAGTGGCCGGCGCGGAAGGCGTCCAGGTTCTTCGTCTTCCTGTCCAGGCAGAACAACACCAAAGGCGGGTCCAGGGACAGCGACGAAAAGGCGCTGACCGTCACGCCCACCGGCTGTCCTTCGGCGTCCGCGGCGGTCACGACCGTGACGCCGCTCGCGAAGCACCCAAGCGCCTTGCGAAAGGTTCGTTCGTCAACCTGCATCAGGGGGCCACTCCGCGCTGTCGAAAGTAAATGGGACACCGAGCCGTTCACGTATCACGAAACGGTCCCCGGCCCAAGTAGCACGAATACCCCTAAATCTCCAACGGCTGATTTCCATGGACCACATTCAACCACAGGAGACATGTCCGGAAAACAGGATTACCAATGGTTTCCGTTGATGTTTTTCCGGCCTAAGATTAAAACCTTGATAAGCTTTCGCTCGTACGCTTTTGGCGCATGCGAAAGGGGCGCGGATAAGGCTATATGCTCGTAATCATCGGAACAATTGTCGTTTTCGGCAGCGTGATCGGCGGCTATCTGGGGGGCGGTGGCCACCTTGATGTGCTGTGGCAGCCCTTTGAGTTCCTAATCATTTTCGGGGCGGCCGTCGGATCATTCATCATCGGGGCGTCAAAATCGCTCCTAAGAGGGACGATCAAGGCGCTCGGTCCGATGATGAAGGGACCTCGCCACACCAAGGCGAGCTACCTTGAACTTTTGAGCATGCTTTATTCGGTCTTTCGTCTGGCCAAGACCAAGGGCGACCTCGCCCTGGAAAGCCACGTCGAACGGCCCGAGGAAAGCCCCCTCTTCCAGAAATTCCCAGGGTTCGCCAGCGATCACCACACGCTGATCTTCCTCTGCGACTATCTGCGGCTTCTGACGCTCGGCACCAACAACGCCCACGAGGTGGAAACGATCATCACCGAAGAGATCGAAGTCCACCACAAGGAGCATCACTCGGTATCGGCCTCGGTCGTGACCATGGCCGACGCCATGCCCGCCCTGGGTATCGTCGCCGCGGTCCTGGGCGTGATTCACACCATGGGCTCGATCACCGAGCCGCCGGAGGTCCTTGGCCATCTGATCGGCGCGGCGCTGGTGGGCACTTTTTCCGGCGTGCTGCTGTCCTATGGCTTCTTCGCGCCTTTCGGCAAGGCAATCGAAACGGCCTATGACGCCGAAACCGAATACCTGAACTGCATCAAGGCCGCCCTTCTGGCCCACATGCAAGGCTACGCCCCGCAGGTGTCCATCGAATTCGCGCGCAAAATTCTTCCGTCGAACGTGCGCCCCTCCTTCACGGAGGTCGAAGAAACGGTCACAAACCTGCCCAGCGATTAACCGCGGGCCGTCGGCGGACTCCGGAACAGCGCCGTCGACGCAGGCGAAAAGACAGTGAGGCATGGCCGAGGAAGACGGCAAGCAACCGCTCATCATCAAGCGGATCAAGAAAGGCGGTCACGGCCACCATGGTGGCGCGTGGAAGGTGGCCTATGCCGACTTCGTGACCGCCATGATGGCGTTCTTCCTGTTGCTGTGGCTGCTCAATTCGGTGACCGAGGAACAGCTTCAGGGCATTTCCAACTATTTCGCGCCGACCACCGTCTCCATGAGTCCCAGCGGCGCGGGCGGCATGCTCGGCGGCCAGGTGATCGGCCAAGGCGCCAGCCAGTCCAACGCGGGACAACCGACCGTGACGGTCAACCTGCCGCCATCCACCGTCGGCTCCGGCGGCGAGGAATTCACCGATCCGCGGGAAGGGATGGCCGAGGACGACAAGGACGGCCTGTCGGACAAGGAACTGCAGGAAAAGGAGGCCAGGGACAGGGAGAACTCGCAGTTCGCCCAGGCCGCCGAGGAATTACGCAAGGCGCTCAATGCCCTTCCCTCCTCCAAGGCCCTGGCCGACAGCCTGTTGGTCGACAACACGCCCGAAGGCTTGCGCATCCAGATCGTCGATCAGGAAGGACTGCCCATGTTCCCGGCGGGGTCCAGCGCCATGTACGACCATACCCGCAAGCTTCTGGAACTGGTGGGCCGGGTGGTCAAGCTGATGCCGCAGAGGATCGCCATCGCCGGGCATACCGACGGCGCCGGGTTCAGCGATCCGACCGGCTACGGCAACTGGGAACTGTCCGCCGACCGCGCCCTTGCCAGCCGCCGCGTCCTGCTGGCCGCGGGCGTGACCGACGACCGCGTCGCCCGCGTTTCCGGCAGGGCTTCGACCGATCCCTTGCTGCCCGACGATCCGGGGAACCCACGCAACCGCCGCATTTCCATCATCCTGCTACGTGACGCCAACACCCCCGGCGGTCAGGCCAAGCCCTTGGGACCGCCCCCCATTCCCAGCATCATCGGGGAAGACTGACATGAACAACGGTCAGAGCGACGCCGACGGCCCGCACCGGCCCGCGGCGACCATTCTGCCGCCGGCAGGACGTACCGGCGGCCCTTACGCCTACGACGGCGGGACCGGACCGGGCGTGCCGGACATCGACGCCATGCCCGAACTTTATGACGGAATTCTGCTCAAGCGCGTCCTGGCCTATGCCGTCGATCTGGTGATCATGGGCCTACTTCTGTGGGCGGGCTGGCTGGCGCTGGGCGTCGCCGCGGTCGTGACGCTCGGCCTGCTGTGGCCATTGATGGGACTCTACGGACTGGTCCTGGCCCCCTGCTACCACGGCTTCCTGGTCGGCGGCGCGAACTCCGCGACCCTGGGCATGCGGCTGTTCCGGATTCACGTCCGAGCGCAGGACGGACGCCCGCCGACCCTGATTCAGGCCTTTCTGATGAGCATCCTGTTCTACGCCACGGTGCCGACCACCACCTTGCTCATCCTTCTGGTCGTCTTCCTGAACAAGCGGCGCCGGACGCTGCACGACCTGCTGTCCGGCACGGTCGTGCTCAACCGCGACGTCTAGGCGGGAGGTCAGGGAGCGTGGTCGACGCGCCACAACCGGCGCAAGCCATCCGTCTCATGGTTCTCCTGCCGCACTGGCATCACCGCCAAAGACATCCCATACTCAGTCTTTGCCCGTGAAAACATGTGATGCCGCGTTTGGAAGCAGTGGAGACCGCATGGAAAGCTCGCCGATCCGCCGACCCCATTTCTTTTTCACGACCGCGCCCATGCCGTGCCCCTATCTGGACGGACGCATGGAACGGAAGATCGTGACCGAACTGGTCGGCCAGGACGCGCGCCGCCTTCATGATTCACTCAGTCGCGCCGGGTTCCGCCGCAGCCACTCCATCGCCTATGCCCCGGCCTGCGCGGGCTGCGCCGCCTGCGTTCCGGTGCGCGTCGTCGTCGACGGCTTTCAGACCAGGAAAAGCTTCAAGCGCACCCTGCGGGCCAACGACGACCTGACCGCCCGCGTCGTCCCCGCCCGCGCGACAGCGGAGCAGTACCGGCTGTTCAACGCCTATCAGGAAAGCCGCCACGTCGGCAGCGACATGGCCTTGATGGGGTTCTACGATTACCGCGCCATGGTCGAGGACAGCCCCATCGACACCAATCTGGTGGAGTTTCGCGACCAGGAGGACCGCCTCGTCTGCGTCTGCCTGATGGACCGCATGGACGACGGCCTGTCCGCCGTCTACAGCTTCTTTGATCCCGCCGAGAAACGTCAGGGCCTGGGCACCTTCATGGTGCTGTGGATGATCCGGCGGGCGCGCCATGAACGCCTGCCCTACGTCTATCTGGGTTACTGGATCGAAGAGAGCCGCAAGATGGCCTACAAGATCCGCTTCCAACCCCTGGAAGGCTTCACGCCCGACGGCTGGTATCCCTTGGAAGAAAAAGGCTGAATGCCGGGACACGTCTAGTGACGCGGCCATTGCCTTGGCGCCGTTTCCTTTTATACTTCAACGCAGTTCACCCTGAACGCCGGCTCACGAAGGGCCGGTTTTTCCAATAATATCCTACCAGTCCGCTTTGGAAGGAACGTCCCAATGAAACGTCGCGATTTCCTGAAGGGCACGGCCGTCGCCGGTGCCGGTGTTGCCGCTGCCTCCGCCCTCGCCACCCCCGCCATCGCCCAGGGGAAGCAGGAATGGCGGATGGTCACCACCTGGCCGAAGAACTTCCCCGGTCTCGGCGTCGGCGCGCAGCGCCTCGCCGACCGCATCACCGCCATGTCCGATGGACGTCTGTCGGTCAAGGTCTACTCGGCCGGTGAACTGGTTCCGCCCCTGCAGTCCCTGGACGCCGTCATCGAAGGCTCCGCCGAAATGAGCCACGGCGCGGCCTACTACTGGCAGGGCAAGTCCAAGGCGCTCGCTTTCTTCACCGGCGTGCCCTGCGGCATGACCCCCAACGAACTCTCCGCCTGGGTCCGCTACATGGGCGGTCAGGAGCTGTGGGACGAGGTCTACGCCGAATTCGGCGTCAAGGGCTTCCTGTCCGGCCAGACCGGCACCCAGGCCGGCGGCTGGTTCCGTAACGAACTGAAGTCCGTCGACGACATCAAGGGTCTGAAGTTCCGGACCCCCGGCCTCGGCGGTCAGGTTTGGGAAAAGCTGGGCGCCACCGTCGTCAACATGGCGGGCGGCGAAATCTTCCAGGCCCTGCAGTCGGGCGCCCTGGACGCCGCCGAATTCGTCGGCCCCTACAACGATCTGGCGCTGGGCTTCTACCAGGTGGCCAAGAATTACTACTTCCCCTCCTTCGTGGAGCCGGGCCTGGCCACCGAACTGGCCGTCAACCTGGAGAAGTACAACGCTCTGCCCGCCGACCTGCAGGAGATCGTCAAGACCGCGTGTCAGGCTGAATACGAGCAGGTGACCGCCGACTTCTACGCCCATGATCCGGGCGCCCTGAAGACCCTCATGGACAAGCACGGCGTCCAGGTCCGCCAGTTCCCGGAAGACATTCTGGAAGCGGGCGGCAAGGCGTCGGCGGAGCTGCTGGAAGAGCTGCGCTCCGGCGGCGACGCCATGACCCAGAAGGTCGCCAACAACTTCTTCGAAAGCCTGAGCATGCTGCGCGAGCGCACCCGTCGCGTCGACATGGCCTTCGTCCAGGCGCGCGAGAAGTACTTCAAGATCTAGGACCGGCGTCCCACGGACCCGGATTTCGGATCACGGATCAGGCCCGCGTCCTCGGACGCGGGCCTTTTCTCATGGTCAGCTCTTCGCGAACCCGGGGCGTATCGCGAGAAAACCCCGGCAGACCGAGCTGCCCGCCGGGATCGGTGATCGGAAGACCCGATGGAGGGATGGAGCAAATCCCGAGCGGACGGACTCGTCCGCGACGACGTATTTGCTTTAGAAATAAAAGGATAGAGCGGATTTCGCGACCCTATGGGAGCGAAAACCGCCCTCGCCTCAGGCGCCGAAAATCACCTTCGGCAACCAGGTCACCAGATCCGGCCACAGGTACATGACCGCCAAGGCCACGGCCTGCAAGCCGACGAAGGGAACCACGCCCTTGTAGATCTGGCTGGTGCCGACGCTGTTGGGCGCCACGCCGCGCAGATAGAAGAGCGAGAAACCGAAGGGCGGCGTCAGGAAGCTGGTCTGCAGGTTCATGCCCACCATGACGCCCAGCCACACCGGATCGACATCCATCTTCAGAAGGATCGGCGCGGTGATGGGAATCACGATGAAGATGATCTCGAAGGTGTCGAGGATGAACCCCAGCACGAACATCAGCAGCATGACGAAGAAGACGGCGCCCAGCGTGCCGCCCGGCAAGGCGGTCAGGAACTCCTCCACCAGGGCGTCGCCGCCCATCATCCGGAACACCAGGGAGAAGACCGAGGCGCCGAAGATGATGATGAAGATCATGCAGGTGATCTCGGCGGTGGCGTAGGTGGCCTCCCGCAGCACCTTATAGCTGAACCGCTTCCGCAGGACCGCCAGAAGCATGGCCCCGACGGCCCCGACCGAGGCCGATTCCGTCGGCGTCGCGATGCCGGCGAGGATGGACCCCAAGACCGCGACGATAAGCATCAGCGGGGGAACCAGGGCCACCAGGACCTTGCGCAGCATGTCGGCCTTCTCGACCGCCGTGACTTCCAGGGCCGGGCAGCTCTTCGGGTCGGTCACGGCCTTGAACACCACCCAGCCCATGTAGAGCAGGACCAGCATCAGCCCCGGGAAGAAGGCACCGGCGAATAGGTCGCCGACCGACACCGGCACGGGGGCGAAATTGCCCTTTTCCATCTGCACCTGGGCATTGATGCCCGACAGCATGTCGCCCATGAAGATGAGAACGGTGGACGGAGGGATAATCTGCCCCAAGGTGCCGGAGGCGCAGATCACGCCGGTCGCCAGCTTGGGATCGTATCCCGACCGCATCATGGCGGGCAGGGACAGCAGGCCCATGGTGACGACCGTGGCCCCGACGATGCCGGTGGAGGCCGCCAGCAGCGCCCCGACGACGATGACCGACAGTCCCAGGCCGCCGCGCAGACCGCCGAACAGCTGCCCCATGGTCATCAGAAGCTGCTCGGCGATCTTCGATCGCTCAAGCATCACGCCCATGAAGACGAAGAGCGGGACGGCGACCAACACCTCGTTGACCATGGTGCCGACATAGCGGGAGGCGAGGCTCGACAGGTTGGAGGGGTCGAAGGCCCCCAGGAGCCAGCCGATCAGGCCGAACAACAGGGACGTCCCGGCCAGCGTGAAGGCCACCGGATACCCAAGCATCAGCACGCCGATGATGCCGAAGAACATGAGAAGGGAGAGAATCTCTCCGATGACAAGGGATTCCATGGTCAGCCCCCCTCCCCGTAGCGCATATCCTCGGGCACCAGATCCTCGCGGCGCGCCAGAACCAGGACGCTCCGCAAGGCCATGGCGAGTCCCTGAATCAGGACCACGGCGGCGAAGACGACGATGAAGCTCTTGACCACGTACAATCCCGGCATGCCGCCGATGTTCCGCGAGCTTTCCCAGTACTTCCAGGACCGCTCGACGAAATTCCAGCTCCAGAACAAGATCACGCCGCCGAACGGCACCATGAAGAGGAAGAAGCCGATCAGGTCGACCCACGCCTTGAAGCGTACGGAGGCCGCCCGATAGAAGATATCGACCCGCACATGCCCGTTGCGCAACAGGGCATACCCGGCGATGCCGGTGAACATGACGGCGTTCATCCAGACATAGAGATCCTGCATCCAGACGAAGCCGATGGAGAACAGGTAGCGCAGGACGACGACCGTGAAACAGACGACGACGATCCCGAGCGAGAACCAGGAGAACACCTGGCCCAAGACCTTGTTGAAAGCGTTGATGGCCCTGATGAGAAAGGCTAGCGCGTACACGTCCGACGGCCCCTTGGGTTGCATGTCGTGACAGATGGATGGGACGCCGATGAGAAACGCCGCGCCAGGAACGCGACGTTGGACCGACGTATGGTCTTTGAAACGACGTCTCCTCCCGGGCGGGTTACTGGAGTCCCGCCGCTTCTTCCGGCTTTGTACCGGATCGGAACCATCGACGCCAGCAGAAGTCTTACCAAACCGCTGGGAAAACGGTTGTTTCCTTGCGTGAATGGCGATTGATGGGCGTCGTTCTGTACACCGGACCCTGTTTACGCCATAGTGCCGCCCCTGTTCTCACCGCCCCATCGCCCCGCCGCCTCAGCGATCCCATGTCGTCCGCCCCCTCCCGCCTGCTGTCCTTGATCGACACCGTCAACCGGTCCATCGGAAAATTGGCGGCGTGGTTGACCCTCGGCATGGTGGTGGCGCAGTTCGCCCTCGTGCTTTTACGATATGTTTTCGGCGTCGGCTTCATCGCCGTTCAGGAATCCGTGACCTGGATGCATGCCCTGGTCTTCATGCTGGCGGCGGGCGTCACCCTGGCCGAGGACGGCCACGTCCGGGTCGACATCTTCTATCGGGACGCCTCGGCGCGAACCAAGGCGCGGGTCGATCTGGCGGGCGTGGTGCTCTTCCTGTGGCCGGTCTGCGGCCTGCTCCTGACCCACGCCTGGCCTTATGTGGTCAACTCCTGGCGAGCCCTCGAAAGCTCCACCGAAGCGAGTGGTCTTCCCGGCCTGTTCCTGCTCAAAAGCCTCATCCTTGTGATGCCCGCCCTTCTGGCCCTGCAGGGACTGGTGGTGGCGGCGCGCTCCTGGCTGACCCTTCGCGGACACGGAAGCGCGTCATGACAGAGGCGGAAATCCTCGCGCTGATCATGTTCGCCGGGACCTGCGGCGCCCTGCTCGCCGGGTTCCCGGTGGCCTTCACGCTGTCCGGCGCGTCCTTGGCGTTCGGGGTCGTCGGGCTGATATTCGGCCAGTTCGATTTCGCCTACCTGGCCGCCCTGCCCAGCCGCGTGTTCGGCACCATGACCAACGAGGTCCTGATCGCCGTTCCCCTGTTCGTCTTCATGGGCGTGATGTTGGAGCGATCGCGCGTCGCCGAGGAGTTGCTGGAGAACGTCAGCCGCCTGTTCGGGAGCATGCGCGGCGGGCTGGCCATTTCCGTCTCCATCGTCGGCATGCTGCTGGCCGCCTCGACCGGCATCGTCGGTGCGACGGTGGTCACCATGGGCCTGATGAGCCTGCCGACCATGCTGCGCCGCGGATACGATCCCAAGCTGGCCTGCGGCTCCATCTGCGCCGCCGGGACCCTGGGCCAGATCATCCCGCCGTCCATCGTCCTGGTGCTTCTGGGCGACCAGATTTCCAATTCCTACGCCGAGGCGCAGCGGGAGTTGGGCAATTGGGCCCCCGATCCGGTCTCGGTCGGCGACCTTTTCGCGGGGGCGCTGATTCCGGGACTGCTTCTGGTCGGCCTCTACATCCTTTATCAATTGCTCACCGCCTGGCTGCGCCCCCATACCTCTCCGGCGCTGCCGCCCGGCGACGAGGACGGAGAGCGCATCCGCCTTCCGGCCATCCTCAAGGCGTTGGCGGCGCCCGTGGTCCTGGTCGGCGCCGTTCTCGGGTCCATCCTGGGCGGCGTCGCGACACCGACCGAGGCGGCCGCCGTCGGCGCCGTCGGCGCGACCCTCCTGGCCGGTATCCGCCTGACCGACCGACGCCTGTCGACGATCCTGATCGGCCTCGGCGGGGTCGGAATCGTCACCGCCCTTCTGTTGACCCAGGTCCTGGACCTGCGTGTCGCGCGAGACGAAATCGACATCCTCGATCAAATTGGGATCGGCGCGGCCCTGGTGGCCGTCGCCCTGAGCGGCCTGGGCCTGCTCGCCTCCTTCGTCGTGACCAAGCGCCATGGCGTTCTGGACGCGGTGATGACCTCCACGGCCCGCATCAGCGCCATGGTCTTCCTGATCGTCATCGGCGCCAGCGTCTTCTCCCTGGTGTTTCGGGGATACGGCGGCGACGACATGGTTCACGACTTCCTGACCGGCCTGCCGGGCGGCAAATGGGCGGCCATCGCCGTTGTCATGGCCGCCATGTTCGGGCTCGGTTTCTTCCTGGACTTCGTCGAGATCGTCTTTGTGGTCGTCCCCATCGTCGGGCCGATCCTTCTGAAGATGGACGTCGATCCGGTGTGGCTGGGGGTCATGATCGCCATGAACCTGCAAACCAGCTTCCTGACGCCACCCTTCGGCTTCGCCCTGTTCTACCTGCGCGGCGTGGCGCCGCCGGAGGTCACGACAGGCATGATCTATCGCGGGGTCGCCCCCTTCGTGCTGATTCAGATCCTGGCGCTGGTGATCCTCGCCTCCTGGCCGACGCTGGCCACGTGGCTGCCCGATATCGTCTTCGCCGGTCCCATGCGCTGACTCAAAAAGGCCCGAAGCGTCGCTCCGGGCCTTTTGTCTTCTAGTCGCCGAATTTACCGGACTTGGGGAAGCCCGTGGGCGGCAGATGCCCCGATTGGGCACGCCGCCCGAGCCATGGCGTCATGTCGGGTTCGCTGCGCGTCCGCTCCCCGCTCTTGAAGGTCAGTCCGTCTTCGGCCTTGAAGGCCTTGATGTCGGTCGGCGCGCCGTTCTTGTCGGCGTAGTGCTGAAGCTTGACGCCCTGCCCCTTGGCCATGAGCGGCACCTCCTCGAGCCCGAAGACCAGGAGCTTGCGGTTGTTGCCGATGATGGCGATCGTATCGGCGCCCTCCTCCAGGGGAACGACGAAGCGCGCCTCGCCCTTTCCGGGGTTGAGGACGCCCTTTCCGGCCTTGGTCTGGGCGACGACATCGTCTTCCTTGACCCGGAAGCCCTTGCCCAGGGAACTGGCGACCAGCAATTCGCCGCCCGGTCGGTGCACCCGCAGGGCGACGATATCGGCGTCGTTGGGCAGGTCGATGATCAGGCGTACCGGCTCCCCGAAGCCGCGCCCGCGCGGGATGCGGTCCCCAAGGATGGTGTAGAAACGACCGTTGGAGCCGACCACCAGGATCTTGTCCGTGGTCTGCGCCTTCAAGGCCAGCTTCAGGCCGTCGCCTTCCTTGAACTTGCTGTCGCCGACATCGTCGGTGTGCCCCTTGACGGCGCGGATCCATCCCTTGTCTGACAGCATGACGGTGATCGGCTCGCGGTCGATCACCGCTTCCAACGGCACCACGACGGCGGAGGGCGGATCGGCCAGATCGGTGCGGCGACGGCCCAATTCCGTGGATTGGCCGAAGGTCTTCTTGATGCCCTTGATCTCGGTGGCGATGGAGGACCAGCGCATGGTCTCGTCGGCCAGCAGGGCTTCCAGCCCGGCCTTTTCCTCCGACAGCTTGTCGTGCTCCTTGCGGATCTCCATTTCCTCGAGCTTGCGCAGGGACCGCAAACGCATGTTGAGGATGGCTTCCGCCTGTACGTCGGTCAGGTCGAAGGCGGTCATGAGGGCGGGCTTGGCCTCGTCCTCCTCGCGAATGATGCGGATCACCTCGTCCAGGTTCAGGTAGGCCTTGAGGTAGCCCTCCAGGACCTCCAGACGATGGTCGATCTTGTCCAGGCGATGCCGGGAGCGGCGGACCAGGACTTCGTGGCGGTGGTCCAGAAACGCGCGCAGAACGTCCTTCAGGGACATGACGCGCGGCACGCCCTTGCCGTCCAGGACGTTCATGTTCAGGCCGAAGCGGATTTCCAGGTCCGTCTGCTTGAACAGGTGCTCCATCAGAAGCTCGGGATCGACGGTCCGATTCCGGGGTTCGAGAACAACCCGCACGTCTTCCGCCGACTCGTCGCGGATATCGGCCAGCAGAGGCAGTTTCCGCCCGTTCAGAAGGTCGGCGATTTTCTCGATCACCTTGGCCTTCTGCACCTGATAGGGAATTTCCGTGACGACGATCTGGTACAGGCCGTGGGACAGCTTCTCCACCTCCCACCGCGCCCGCAGGCGGAAGGAGCCGCGCCCCGTGGTGTAGGCCTCCAGGATGGCGTCCCGGCTCTCGGCCAAGACGCCGCCGGTCGGAAAGTCCGGCCCATGCACCCGATCGACGAGGGTGGAAATCTCGGCGTT
>CAZFRK010000043.1:0-14368 GCA_964521375.1 uncultured Rhodobacterales bacterium | reverse complement strand
TAACCCCTTGATCTCGCTAGCCGTGCGACGCACGGCCCCTTGTAACGCGGGATCATCGCCTGTCGTCCTGCCTGTGAAGTCGTGAGGGGTGGAATAAGGTGCGCGTTATAGGCCATCCGCCGCCCATTGTCAGCACCGGCGGGAGGCGATAGCTTGCGGGGAGTATCGCCCATCCCCGCCCATCCCGCCCCAGGAGGTCGGCCATGGCCGCGTCCATCCGCCGTTTCCGCCCGCTCACGGGCCTTGTCGCCGTGCTGGCCTTGTCCGTCTCGGGGCCGGCCGCGGCGCAGGAATTCGTCATGCCCTGGGAGCAGGCGGAGCAGGAGAAGCCGAAGATCGACCCGGACAGGGTGCTCAATCTGGAGATCGAAAGCGGCAAGATGGACATCCTCCGCCTGCCACCGATCGAACTGGGCGACGCGACGGTGATCTCCTCCCACCCCGAGGTGGCGGAGATGCACGTCGAACATCCCAATCTTCTGTTCGTCTTCGGCCACCAGCCGGGGACCACCAGCGTGGTGATCGCCGACGCCGACAAGAACGCGGTCTGGTCGGCGCGCATCCTGGTCTATCCGCCGGGCCAGCCGCCGCTGGAGTAGGGCTTCCGTCGTCGCCCGCGAGGCCGCCCGCCCGGGAGGCGCGTCAGCCCCGCCAGAAGCGCGGCATCAGAAGCACCAGCACGGTGAAGAACTCCAGCCGTCCCAGCAGCATGCCGACGGCCAATCCCCACTTGGCGGCGTCCGGCAGGCCGGAGAAGTTGCCCGACGGGCCGACGATCGGTCCCAGGCCGGGGCCGACGTTGGCGACGGCGGTGGCCGCGCCGCTGACCGCCGTCACCCAATCCAGGCCGAGCGCGGCCAGGAACAGGGTCAGGGTGCCCACCGTGCCGATGAAGACGAAGAAGAACAGCAGTACCGAGGCCGCCACGTCCTCGGTCAGGCGACGGTCGCCGTAGCGTTTGATCTCCACGGCGTTGGGCGAGATCAGGCGGTGCAGGTGGGCGACGTAGGTGCGCCAGGCGATCTGGAAGCGGAAGATCTTGATGCCGCCCGCCGTCGAGCCGGTGCAGCCGCCGACGAAGGTCAGGGCGAAGAAGGCCGCCACCGCCAGGACGCCCCACATGGTGTAGTCCTGCGAGGCGTAGCCGGTAGTGGTGACGACCGACACCACGTTGAAGGCGACATGGCTGATCGCCGACCAGAAGGGCATATGGCCGTCCCAATCCAGCCACAGGGACAGGATGATCGTGACCACCGTCAGGAAGCCGAGGAAGGCGCGCACCTGGACGTTGCCGAACAGCACCAGCGGATTGCCGCGAAACGCCTGGATCCACAAGGTGAACGGCAGGCTTCCGGCGATCATGAACAGGGTCCCGACCCATAGCATCCACAGATTGTGGAAGTGCCCCATGGAAGCGTCCGACGTCGAATAGCCGCCGGTGGAGACCGTCGTCATGGCGTGGTTGATGGCTTCGAACAGGGTCATGCCGCCCAGCGTGTAGCCGAGCGTGCAGAGCGCCGTCAGCAGGATGTAGACCGACAGGATGCCGGTGCCGAGCTGGCTCACGCGGGCGACCACCTTGCCGTGGGTGTCGCTGCTTTCCATCTTGAACAGCTGCATGCCGCCGACGCGCAGGAAGGGCAGCAGGGCGATGGCCATCATGATGATGCCGACGCCGCCCAGCCATTGCAGCAGCGAGCGCCACAGCAGCAGCCCCGGCGGCGCCGTGTCCAGGCCGACGATGACCGTCGAGCCGGTGGTCGTCAGGCCGGAGATGGCCTCGAAGAAGGCATCCGTATAGGTCAGGTGCAGGCGCGAGAAGACGAAGGGGACGGCGGCGGCGGCGGCGATGCTCAGCCAGGACGCGACGGTCAGGATGAAGGCCTGGTGGCGGTCCAGCGCGATGCCTTCGCCGCGGTTCGTCAGGCACAGCAGAAGGCCGGTCAGGACGATGACGGCGGCGCCGATCAGGAACCCGGCCCAGTCGGTGTCTCCGGCCAGAAGGTCGACGACGCCGGGGATGATCATGGCCAACCCCAGGACCGTCAGCAGCAGTCCCAGGACGAAGAACACCGGACCCATGGGGACCGTGGCCAGCCAGATGGAGCGGAAGGAGGTCTGCACGGTACGGGTCAGCCGTCGGACTTCAGCCAGGGAACGGAGACGACATCGACGCCTTCGTCCTTCAGGTCCTGGGCCTCTTCCTTCGTTGTTTCGCCATAAATGGGCCGGGACTCCGACTCGCCGTAGTGGATTTTCCGGGCTTCCTCGGCGAAGCGGTCCCCGACGTAGTCGCAATGGGACTCCACCTGACGGCGGAGGTCGTGCAGAGCCTCGCGGATATTGGCCGCGAAGTCCAGATTGCGTCCGGCCACGGTCTTGACCGTGTCGTCGCCGCCGGTCGGCGGCGCGGTGGCCTTGGCCGGAGCCGGGGCGGCGGTCTCCTGGGCCGGCGGGGCGGCGGGGGCGCCCTGCCCCTTGCGACGGCCCAGACGCGGCGCCATCAGTGCCTTGCGCACGTCCGGCGTGCCGCAATGCGGACAGGTGACCTCTCCCATGGCGACCTGCTCGTCATAGCTGGCGCTGTCGCGGAACCAGGCTTCGAAGGTGTGGTCGTGATCGCAGACAAGCTGATAGAGAATCATGGTCTCTTCACGGACTGGGGTCGGGGCGAACCGATACCGGGGCGGACTGGACGGCGGGCACCCGCAGATGGACAGACGCCCCGAAGGCCATACACTGACCCAACTCTAGACGAAAGTCCTTTCCGAAACGCCAACGGAGTGTCCATGCCGCCGCCGTCCGTCCATCTTCAGGTCGACAATCCCTCCGCCTGGGTGCGTCGCTTCGCCGCCCTTCTGCCCGCCGGGGCCAGGGTCCTGGATGTCGCCTGCGGCGGCGGGCGGCACGCGCGATGGCTGCTCGACCAGGGCGTCCGGGTGACGGCGGTCGACCGGGACACCTCCTACGTCGTCGATCTGGCGACGCGGGCCGAGATCGTCACCGCCGACCTGGAGGACGGCGGTCCCTGGCCCTTCGCCGGGCGCCGATTCGACGGCGTCGTGGTGACCAACTACCTCCATCGGCCCCTGTTTCCGCGTCTCCTGGCCGCGTTGGAGGACGGCGGCGTCCTGATCTATGAAACCTTCGCGCTGGGCAACGAGTCCTTCGGGCGACCGCGCAATCCCGACCACCTGTTGCGCGACGGCGAACTGCTCGACGCCTTCGCCGGGTCCCTGCAAGTCGTCGCCTACGAGCACGGCGTCGCCGTCCGCTGCGGCGAACCGAAGGTCATCGAACGCATCGCCTGCGTGAAGACGGACCAGCCGGTGGGGTTGGAATAGGGAACCTCGCGAAAGCACGGAGGAGTCTGTGTGGTTAACCCTGTTCGCTTCCCTACCCCAGCGCCTTGTCCATGAACACGCGGTCTTCCTCCACCACCCGCACGGCCCAGCCCAGTTTCTCGTAGAAGAAGACGGCGTCCGTGGTGAAGAGGTTGAGCCGCGTGAAGCCCAGCTTCGCGGCTTCCTCCTCCGCCCGTCCGACCAGGGCCCTGCCGACGCCTTCACGGCGGGCCACCGGATGGACGAAGACGCTGGCCAACCAGGGCGTCCGATCCTCGGTCCCCGGCCCGTCGTTCTCCCACAGCGAGGCCATGCCCACCGCCGCCCCCGGCACCGTGCCCATGGTGGCGACGGCGACCAGGGTCATGGGCAGGGCGTCGGTGCGGGCCTCCTGCCGGAAGCGGCGCAGGCTCCGTTCCAGGCCCTGGCCCAGGGGGGCGCCCCACTGGCCATGGTTCCACGACGCGCAGGCATCCGCCAGGGCTGGCCGCAGCACCGGATCGAGGATGTCGAGGCGCCAGTCGATCAGTCCGTTCACCCGTCGTCCCGAGCCTCGCTCAGACCGAACGGGCGGTCGTGGGTCAGGCTCGGCACCTTGCCGCGCGTCTCGGCCACGCGGGTCAGGTCGATCTCGGCGGTGATGATGCCTTCGCCTTCCCCGGCGTCGGCGACCACGGTGCCCCAGGGGTCGATGATGAGCGAATGGCCGTAAGTCTTACGGTCGTTGGCATGGGTGCCGGTCTGGGCGGGGGAGACCACCCAGCAGCCGGTCTCGATGGCCCTGGCCCGTTGCAGGACGTGCCAATGCGCCTCGCCGGTGACCTTGGTGAAGGCGGCGGGGATGGTGAGGATCTCCGCGCCCGCCTTGGCCAGCGCGCGGTAGAGGTAGGGGAAGCGGATGTCGTAGCAGACGCTGAGGCCCAGGCGGCCCCACGGCAGGGGGACGACGACGGCGTCGTGGCCCGGCTCGAAGGTGGCCGATTCGCGGTAGCGTTCGCCGTTGCCAAGGTCGACGTCGAACATATGGATCTTGTCGTAGCGTCCCCGCACGGCGCCCGTCGGGTCGATGACCAGGGTGCGGTTGGCGATCTTGCGGCCGTCGGCGGTCAGGACGTGCAAGGTGCCGCCGTGGATCCAAACGCCCAACTCGCGGGCCAAGTCGCGCAGGGCGGCCAGCGCCGGATGCGACTCTTCCGGGGCGGCCTTGGACATCAGGTTGTCCCGGCCCCAGTCCATCATGGCGACGTTTTCCGGCAGGAACACCATCGAGGCACCCTCGGCCTTGGCCTCGCGGGCCAGGCGGCGGACGGTCTCGAGGTTTTCCTCGATCACCGGCGTGGCGTTGATCTGCACGCAGGCGGCGATGAAGGTCCGGTCTTGGGTCACGGGTCAGCCTCCGTCGTTCAGGATGCCAGAAGCGGGTCGAGGCCGCCCTTGCGGTCGAGCGCCATCAATTCGTCGCAGCCGCCGATGTGGGTGCCGTCGATGAAGATCTGCGGCACCGTGTGGCGACCGGCGCGGCGCTCCATTTCCGGGCGGCGGTCGGGCTTGGCCATGACGTCGATCTCTTCGTAGTCGGCGCCCTTGCGGTCCAGCAGCGCCTTGGCGCGGACGCAATAGGGGCAGTAGGGCGAGCTGTAGATCTCGACGCGGGCCATGGATCCTCCGGGAGCGGTTGAACAGGAAAGCCTCATATGGGGCGTTCGCCCCGTCTTAGCACGCGGCGCCCGGCCTGGGAACGCGGGCCAACGTCAGGACGTCCACCCGCGTCGCCCCGGCGGCGCGCAGCACGCGGCTGCATTCGCCCACGGTGGCGCCGGTCGTCAGGACGTCGTCGATCAGCAGGACGCGGCGCCCCTCCACGGCGTCCGGCGCGGCGACGGCGAAGGCCCCGCGCACGTTGCGCGCCCGTCCGGCGCGCCCGTGGCCGGTATGGTCGAAGCTGCCTTGGCTTCGGGTGCGGCGGCGGCGGACCAGGGTCATGGGGTCCACCGGAACGCCGGTCAGGGCGCCGAGGTCGCGGGCCAGCAGGGCGGCCTGGTTGTAGCGCCGCAGGAACAGGCGCCAGCGGTGCAGCGGCACCGGCGCCAGCAGGTCGGCCCCGGCCAGCAGGTCGCCGCCCGCGCGCGCCATCCAGCGGGCGAAGGCGGGGCTTCCCTCGGTGCGGTCGGCATGCTTGAGGCGCAGGACCAGGGCCTTGCTGGCGTCGTCGTACAGGACCGCCGAGCGGGCCTCGGTCCACGGCGGCGGCACGGCCAGACAGGCGCCGCAGACGGTTTCCGCTGTCGCCTCCTGGGCGTGCGGCTCGCCGCAGCGCGGGCAACAGGGTCCGGCGACGAAGCGCACCTCGGCGAAGCAGGCCGCGCAGAGGGCGCCGGGATCGACCACCGTCGCGCCGCAGCGCAGGCAGAGCGGCGGCAGGACGAGATCGAGCAGGCGGCGCGGCAGGCTGGACGAGAGAGGCATGGTGACCCCGGAGCGGGCAGGGCGCGCGGCGGGGGTGTCGGGCCCGGTCGCACACGCCTGGGAAGTGTCCGTCCGCCGCCGGAGGGCGTCAAGCGATCTTCCAAAACGGCGCCGTCAATGCCATATAGGGCGCCATGTCCGACACAATGACCGTATTTGATCGCGCCGCCGTGCGCCGCCACCGGGATCGGGCGGCGGCCGGCTTCCCGCATTTCAATTTCCTGCACGAGGAAATCGCCGACCGTCTGGTGGATCGGGTGGAGGACGTCATGCGGACCTTTCCGCTGGCCCTCGACCTCGGCTGTCACGACGGCGGCATGGCCCGCCGCCTGCCGGGCCGCAAGGGCATCGAGACGGTGATTTCCGCCGACCTGTCGCCCGCCATGGCGGCCTTGGCGCCGTCCCCGGCCCTGGTCGCCGACGAGGAGTTCCTGCCCATCGCCCCGGGCAGCGTGGACCTGATCACGTCGAACCTGTCGCTTCATTGGGTCAACGACCTGCCGGGCGCCCTCATCCAGGCGCGCATGGCCCTGCGCCCGGACGGCCTGTTCGTCGCCGCCATGCTGGGCGGCGAGACGCTGAAGGAACTGCGGCGGTGCATGGTCGAGGCCGAGGTGGAGGTCGAGGGCGGCCTCAGCCCGCGCCTGTCGCCCTTCGCCGACGTGCGCGACGTCGGCGCCCTGATGCAGCGGGCGGGCTTTTCCATGCCGGTGGTCGACAGCGACTTGTTGACCGTCACCTATGACCATCCCTTGAAGCTGATGGCCGACCTGCGCGGCATGGGGGAAAGCAATGCCGTGGCCGAGCGGCGCAAGACCTTTTCCCGCCGCGCCACCCTGATGACCGCCGTCGGGATCTACTTCGAGAAATACGCCGACGCCGACGGGCGCCTTCCCGCGACCTTCCAGATTCTCTATCTGACGGGATGGGCGCCGGACGCCTCGCAGCCCAAGCCGCTGAAGCCCGGCAGCGCCACCGCCTTCCTGGGCGACGTGCTGGATCAGCCGGGCGGAAAAGACTAGGGTTCCCGCATGCAGTTCACGACACCGCTCATCGAGGGCACCCTCGTCAAACGCTACAAGCGTTTCCTGGCCGACGTCACCCTGGCGGACGGCACGATGGTGACCGCCCATACCGCCAATTCCGGCTCCATGAAGGGCTGTTGCGAACCGGGATCGCGGGTGTGGCTCAGCCCCGCCGACAACCCCAGCCGCAAGCTCAAGTACACCTGGGAACTGGTCGAGGTCGACGGCGAGATCGTCGGCATCAACACCAGCCATCCCAACCTCCTGGCCCATGAGGCCATCGCCGCCGGGGAAATAGCCGGTCTGGAGGGCTACGACGCCTGTCGGCGCGAGGTGAAGTACGGCAAGTCGAGCCGCATCGACGTCCTGGCCACCGCCGAGGGCCGTCCCGACTGCTATGTGGAGGTGAAGAACGTCACCTTGTTCCGGGACGGCCATGCCGAATTCCCCGACGCCGTGACGACGCGCGGCGCCAAGCATCTGCGGGAACTGACCGACATGGTGGCCGAGGGCAAGCGGGCGGTGATGCTCTATGTCGTCCAGCGCGCCGCCACCGGGTTGTCGGGGTTCCGGATCGCCGAGGATATCGACCCGGAGTACGGCGTCGCCCTGCGCGAGGCCATGGCCGCCGGTGTCGAGGCGCTGTGCGTGACCTGCCAAGTCACCCCGCGGGCCATTACCCTGGCCGATCCCTTGCCGCTGGCGCTTGGTGGCGCTCCGGTCGCCGCCTCATAAGGTGCCGCTCCGTCCCGTAAGGATGTTCCCCCTATGACGACTGCTTCGAAATCCGACCAGATCCCCCTGCATGGCGAGGAAGGCTTCGCCGCCATGCGACGCGCCGGACAGGCCGCCGCCGAGCTTCTGGACTACCTGACCCCCTTCGTGAAGCCCGGCGTGACCACCGGCGAGATCGACGATCTGGCCGTCGCCTGGACGCAGGAACGCGGCTACACCAACGGGCCGTTCGGCTATCGCGGTTTCCCGCGGTCGCTCTGCACCTCGATCAACCATGTGGTCTGCCACGGCATTCCCGGCGACAAGAAGCTGGTCGACGGCGACATCATCAATATCGACGTGACGCCCATCGTCGACGGCTGGTACGGCGACACCTCGCGCATGTTCTATGTCGGCAAGCCGAGCGTGAAGTCCCGTCGTCTGGTCGAGGTGACCTACGAGGCGATGATGCGCGGCATCGAGGTGGTCAAGCCCGGCGCCACCCTGGGCGACATCGGCCACGCCATCCAGTCCTTCGCCGAAGGGCAGCGGTTCTCCGTCGTGCGCGACTTCTGCGGCCATGGGGTCGGGCGGGTCTTCCACTGCGCGCCCTCGGTCCTGCACTACGGTCGCCCCAAGCAGGGCGACGTGCTGGAGGCGGGGATGATCTTCACCATCGAGCCGATGATCAACGCCGGGAAGTACGACACCAAGATCCTGGCCGACGGCTGGACCGCCGTGACCAAGGACCGCTCGCTGTCGGCCCAGTTCGAACACACCATCGGCGTCACCGAGACGGGGTGCGAGATCTTCACCCTGTCGCCCAAGGGCTGGCACTGCCCGCCCTACGAGGGCGCCTGACGCCAGGGACGCGGGACCGGGGGGAGCGGGAATGGCGGCAGCGGACGAGGAGGGACGACGGACACGCGTTCGCCACCGCGCCGCGGCGGCGGACGCCGCGGACCTCTTTGACCGGGACGAGCCGCCCTCTGACCTGCGCGAGGACGCGGGCGGCGGCCATTCCGGCCACCGCGACCGCCTGCGCGGCAAGTTCCTGAAGGCCGCCCGCCGCGAGGCCCTGGAGGCCGTGCACGACTACGAACTTCTGGAACTCATTTTGTTCCAGGCGATTCCCCGCCGCGACGTCAAACCCCTGGCCAAGGCCCTGATCGCCCGCTTCGGCTCTCTGGGGGCGGTCTTCGCGGCGCCGGTGGACTCCCTGGTCCAGGTGGACGGCGTCAAGGAGACCACGGCCATCGCGCTGAAGGCGGTGGCCGCCGCCGCCCAGCACATGATCCGCGAGGACGTCATGGATCGGCCGGTCCTGTCGTCCTGGGATCGCCTGCTGGACTATTGCCATGCCGCCATGGCCTTCTCCGACACCGAGCAGTTCCGGGTCTTCTTCCTGGACCGCAAGAACCGCCTGATCGCCGACGAACCGCAGCAGCGCGGCACCGTCGACCAGACGGCGGTCTACCCGCGCGAGGTCGTCAAGCGGGCGCTGGAACTGCAAGCCAGCGCCGTCATCATCGCCCACAACCACCCCTCCGGCGATCCGCAGCCGAGCCGCGCCGACATCGACATGACCAAGCGGGTCCAGGAAGCCTGCAAGGCGGTGGGCGTGGTCCTGCACGACCACCTGGTCATCGCGCGGTCGGGCTATTGTTCGTTCAAGGCCGATGGTCTGATTTGACGCAAATGCGTGTAAACCCTTGCGGATGACCGGCATTGGTGGGTAATTAGGACCATGGGACCGTCGGGGAGGAGGCTGTTTTGATCGACGCCTACATGCAGACCGTGCAGCTTGTGGAACGCCTGCACCGTCATTTCCTCGACGTTCTGAGAACCGAACTGCGGCGCCTCGGGATCGAGGAGATCAACGCCGTCCAGGCGCTTCTGCTGGCCAACATCGGCGGCGAGGACGTGGTGATCCGCGACCTGAAGGACCGCGGCTACTATCACGGCTCCAACGTCAGCTACAACATCAAGAAGCTGACCGAACTCGGCTACCTGGAACAGCAGCGCAGCGAGCACGACCGTCGCGCCGTGCGTCTGCAACTGACCGATCGCGCCATGGACATCTGCAAGATGGTCAGCGACCTGCAGATCTACCTCAGCCAGGATCTGGAGCGCGCCGGTCTGACCCAGGAGACCCTGTCCGAGGCCAACCGGGCCATGGAAACGGTCGAACGGTCGTGGACCGATTTCATCCGCTACGGTCGCCGATAGAGCAAATCCCGAGCGGACGGAACGGTCCGCGACGACGCATTTGCCTTAAAAGGAGAAGGATTTCGCGACCGCTTGGGAGCGAAAACCGCTCTACCGCGGTCCCGAGGCCAAGGGGATGGTTTGGACGAGGCGGAACCGCTCTTCCGCTTCCTCCTCCTCGATACGGCGCATATGGACCCTGACGGAGTCCGCGGTCCGGTCCACGTAGAGCACTTCCCCCCGTCCCGCGTACCAGCCGAGAACCGCCATGACGGCGTCGTCGGGCGTGTCCCAGGCGCCGGGAGGGATGGCGTCGTAGTCGACCGGCTGGGCCTCGCGCACCGCGACCTCGCGTCCGTCGATCACGATGCCGAGGCGGCTTCTCGGATGTTGGTCGCCATAAATCTCCGTTTGGACTTTCCAGGCCAGATCCAGACCGCCCGCGCGGTCGGCGTCGGCGTTGGCGACGATGACGCGGGTCTCCGGCTCGGCCTGGGCCGGGGCGCCCGGAGTCGTCGTCAGGAGGCCGAGAACGACAAGCGCCGTCAGGCGCCGGACCGAGACGCCGCGCGGGGCCATCAACGGGCGTTCCCGCGGATCTTTTCGTCCTGGTCCTCGTTCCAGTACCAATAGTCCCAATCCTTGAAGCGCCATTCGCCGATCCCGGGGATGCTGGCGCCGTCCTTTTCCCACCTCAGATCGTGGGAGAAGAACAGCATGGGGATGGGGATATTGCCGTAATTGGTCTTGTCGGTCCCGTAAATCGTCACGAAGCCCGGTTTGTCGCTGGAATGTCCGGGGGGCATGATCATGGTCGAGGCCCAGTTGGGATAGGTGACGACGGCGGTATAGCGTCCGTCCGGTGACGTGACCCGCTCGTATTCCGTTTCCGCGTGCAGGTTGGTCCAGACCACGCCCGCCTGGAAAGAGAGATAGACCACCGCCGCCG
This sequence comes from uncultured Rhodobacterales bacterium, assembly GCA_964521375.1. GTDB lineage: Bacteria > Pseudomonadota > Alphaproteobacteria > Rhodospirillales > Rhodospirillaceae > CAZFRK01. The sequence continues at coordinate 3,662 of CAZFRK010000043.1, read as the reverse complement.
TCTTCGCGACCTTTCCCCATGTCGCGGTGCTCGACAGCGGCATGGGGCGTCTCCGTCGGCGGTCGGTGAGGGCGGCCAGGCGCAGCGCCGGGCCGGGGCGTGGGGGTGTCCTGTCTGGTCCTGAAGGATGCGCCGTCAGCGTGGCGACCAAAGGGCGAAAATGTCCCGATTTCGCGGCAAGCGGAGGATTAGCCGAGGGCCTTTTCCGCCTTCAGCAGGTAGTTGACGGTCAGGTCGCCGGACAGCGCCCAGGAGTCCGTCAGGGGATTGTAGCTCATGCCCTTGAGGTCGGTGACCTTCAGCCCACCGAGGTGCGGAAACATTTTCGGCGCTTTTAGAAAAGTTGACAAAATTTCGAGATTTTGCAAAATGAACATCTGCTCATTTATGCGAGAGGACGCTCATGTTCTTCGTCAAAGGTTTGCGATGGCTTGCGTCTGGCGCCCGTAACCCAGTTGGTCTGGGCGTTCTGGCGGGCTTGGTTGTTTTGGCGCGGGTCTCCGTCGCCGGTGATATGACATCCCTGCAAACACCGGATGTGGGCTGGGAAAAGCCCTATGCCCGATTTTCCGATGATGCCAGTCGAGCAAGCTATGCGACCAGTGCTGGTACCGCGGGATATGCGACCAGCGCGGGGAATGCGGGGTACGCGACCAGCGCGGGTACCGCAGGCTATGCGACCAGCGCAGGGAATGCCAGTCACGCTTCCAACGCGGATAAACTAGGGGGCAAGAGCGCCGACGAGATTCTAAGTTCTGCTTCGTCGAGCAATGATGGGCGCGCAGCGTCAGATGACTGCGGTGGCGGCTATATGTATTGGGGGAATGATATATGGTTAGATTGCGTGGAAACAAGTTATTTTGGTGACAACTAATTTTTGAAATGGCGTTTCCAAATTTTTTACATGTGTACCTTAATAAGGTGGGCGCGGGTTTTGTTGGGCTAAATATTTGGTGGAGGTTGAACGGATAGCGCGTTTGCTCCCGCGCCTCTTTCTGGATTTTCGACCTGCTGGATGGACCTAAAACGTAATATGCGATGGGTATGTTTCTTAAAGGGGAGGGATTATCCGGTTCAGATTAAATGTGGTTACCGCTGGCGCCGCTCCGCCTTCAGCAGGTAGTTGACGGTCAGGTCGCCGGACAGCGCCCAGGAGTCCGTCAGGGGATTGTAGCTCATGCCCTTGAGGTCGGTGACCTCAAGCCCCCCGTTGCGCAGGCCCTCGGCGAACTCGCTGGGCTTGAGGAACTTGCGCCAGTCATGGGTGCCGCGCGGCAGCCAGCGCAGCACGTATTCGGCGCCGACCTTGGCCAGCGCCAGCGACTTGACGGTGCGGTTCAGGGTGGCGCCGATCAGCAGGCCACCCGGCTTGACCAGGGTGGCCGCGGCTTCCAGGAACAGGCCCACGTTGTCCACGTGCTCGACCACTTCCATGGTCATCACGACGTCGAACCGGTCCTCGGCGCGGGCCAGATCCTCGACCATCTGGCAGCGGTAGTCGATGGGCAGGCCCGAGCGTTCGGCGTGAATGCGGGCGATCTGGACGTTCTTGTCCGCCGCGTCCAGGCCGGTCACGGAAAAGCCCAGGCGGGCCAGCGGTTCGGACAGCAGGCCGCCACCGCATCCGACGTCCAGAAGCTTCAGCCCGGCGAAGGGGGCGGCGGCCTCGGCCTCGCGTCCGAAGTGCGCGGCGCAGGTGTCGCGCAGGTAGCGGATGCGCTCGGGGTTGAACTTGTGCAGGGGCTTGAACTTGCCTTCCGGGTCCCACCAGGAGTCGGCCATGGCTTCGAACTTGGCCAGTTCCTCGGGAAGAGCCGTCGTCGCTTGGGATGCCATGGTCGCGTCTCCTGTGGTCCAATGGCCTGTCTGGGCGGTCCTTGCGCCGCAAACGGTGAGGGAGTATGTATACGCGCCCGCCGGTTCCGGCAACCGGAGGACGGATATTTTTGAACTAAGGGACGCTTTCCCCATGGCCCGCATTGTCATGAAATTCGGCGGCACGTCGGTCGGCGATCTGGACCGCATCCGCAATGTCGCCCGCCGCGTGAAGGCCGAGGCGGATGCCGGGAACGAGGTCGCCGTGGTCGTTTCCGCCATGTCCGGCGAGACCAACAAACTGGTTGGCCTGTGCCAGGGCATCTCGCCCATGCACGACGCCCGTGAATACGACGCCATCGTCGCCACCGGCGAACAGGTGACGGTCGGTCTGCTCTCCATGGCCCTTCAGGACCTGGGCGTCGAAGCCCGCTCCTGGCTGGGCTGGCAGATTCCCATCCGCACCGACGGCGCCCACTCTAAGGCGCGCATCCTGGACATCGAAACCAAGGAACTGAACAAGCGCATGGCCGCCGGCCAAGTCGCCGTGATCGCCGGGTTTCAGGGCATCGGCCCGGACAACCGCATCACCACGCTCGGTCGCGGCGGGTCCGATACGTCGGCGGTGGCCGTGGCTGCGGCCGTCAAGGCGGACATCTGCGACATCTACACGGACGTCGACGGCGTCTACACCACCGACCCCCGTATCGTGAAGTCCGCGCGCAAGCTGGATAAGATCACCTACGAGGAAATGCTGGAAAGCGCCTCCTTGGGCGCCAAGGTTCTTCAGGTCCGCTCCGTGGAGATGGCCATGAAGCACGGCGTGCGCCTTCAGGTCCGCTCCAGCTTTTCCGACGCGCCCGGAACTCTGATCTGCGACGAGGATGAAATCGTGGAAAAGGAACTTGTCAGCGGCATCGCCTATTCCCGGGACGAAGCCAAGATCACCCTGGTCAAGGTGGCCGACCGCCCCGGCGTCGCCGCCAACATCTTCGGCCCCCTGTCGGAGAACAACATCAACGTCGACATGATCGTGCAGAACGTTTCCGACGGTGGTGGCGCGACCGACCTGACCTTCACCGTCACCAAGACCGACCTGGTCCGCGCCGTGAAGGTCTTGGAGGAAAAGAAGGCCGAGCTGGGGTATCAGGATCTGGTGCAGGATTCCAACGTGGTGAAGGTGTCGGTGATCGGCGTCGGCATGCGCAGCCACGCCGGTGTCGCCCAGACCATGTTCTCCGCCCTGTCGGAGAAGGGCATCAACATCCAGGTGATCTCCACCTCCGAGATCAAGGTGTCGGTTCTGGTCGCCGAGGAATACACCGAATTGGCCCTGCGCGCGCTGCACACCGCCTACGGCCTCGACGCCGCCTGAGCCGCGTTTTGAGGACCTCCGGCAAGCAGTTGGGAAGGGCCGAGTGATGGACCAGACCACGACGGTCGAGACGACCCTGGACGAGGGCCGCGTCGCTGGCGCGCGCGCGCGCCTCGACCATCTGTGGTCGCGCGGTCGGGCGTTCCTGGGCTGCGAGGCCGCCATCCTGGGCGGCGCCATGTCCTGGGTGTCCGAACGCCATCTGGTCTCGGCCATTTCCAACGCCGGGGGCTTCGGGGTCATCGCCTGCGGGTCCATGCCGCCGGACCTGCTCGACGCCGAGATCAAGGCCACCCGGGCGCTGACCGACAGGCCCTTCGGCGTCAACCTGATCACCATGCATCCGGACCTGGACGCTTTGATCGACGTCTGCTTGGACAATGGCGTCGGCCACGTGGTCCTGGCCGGTGGCCTGCCCACCTCGGCGGCCATCAAGCGGGTGAAGGACGGCGGCGCCCGCGTGATCTGCTTC
>CAZFRK010000042.1:10717-14570 GCA_964521375.1 uncultured Rhodobacterales bacterium | reverse complement strand
ACCTCCATGCCCTGGTCGGGGAAGTAGGTGATGCCGATGGAGGGGATGCAGAACTGTTCGCTGCCCATCAGGGAGAACGGCTCGGACAGGCTGTAAAGGACCTTTTCCGCCGTATAGGCCCCGGCCCGGCCCGGTCCCACCTCGGGCAGAAGGATGACGAATTCGTCGCCCGACAGGCGCCCCACGGTATCGGAGGTGCGCACGCAGTGACGCAGGCGCTGCGCCACCAGCTTGAGCAGTTCGTCCCCGGCGGCATGGCCGAAGCTGTCGTTGATCTGCTTGAAGCGGTCCAGATCCAGGAACAGCAGGCAGCCGCGTCCGCCAGTGCGGCGGACCTGCTCGATGGCGCGGTGCAGACGATCGAGCACCAGGCGCCGGTTCGGCAGGCGGGTCAGGGTGTCGTAGTTGGCGTGGAAGCGGATGTATTCCTCGTCGCGCTTGCGGCGGGAGATGTCCTCCAGCGTCAGCACCGTATGGGTCAGGCGCCCGTGCGGGTCGCGGACCGCCGTGGCCGTCAGGTCGGCGGGAAAGACGGCGCTGCAATCCTCGGCCATCATGGCCCGGCGCTCGCAGAAGATCTCGCCCTGCCATTGGCCGCTGTCGGCGACCTCGGCCAGGATGCCGTCGACGAAGCCGCTTTCGTGCAAGCCGTCGGCGACCAGTCCCAGGGGGCGGCCCATCAGGTCGTCGGCGGCGAAGCCGGTGATCTGGCTGTAGGCCGGGTTGACGGCGCGCACCAGCCCCGCCTCGTCGAGCAGGATGATGCCTTCGGCGGCGCTGTCGAACACCTTGGCCAACAGCCGGATTTCCCCTTCGGCCCGCTTGCGGTCGGTGATGTCCTCGACGGTGCCTTCGTAATAGCGCACCTGTCCGGCCTGATCGCGGACGCAGCGGGCGTTTTCGGTGATCCAGATGACGGTCCCGTCGCGACGACGGATCTCGGCCTCGAAGTCGCGCACGTAGCCCTGGGACTCCATCAGCGCGGTGAAGCGGTCGCGGACCGTGGGATCGATATAGAGCTGGCTGGCGATGTCGGTCAGACCGGCGATCAGGTCGTCGGCGGAGTCATAGCCGTAGATGCGGGCCATGGCCGGATTGACCTTCAGGTATCCGCCGCCGGGCGTGGTCTGATAGATGCCTTCCTGGGCGTTCTCGAAGATCGACCGGTACTGCTGTTCGGAATCCCGCAGCCAGCGTTCGGCGTCGGTCTGCGCGGTGACGTCGCGCAGCAGCACCAGGAGGCGCTCCTCGCCCAGCGACGAGACGCGCGGCGCCAGACTGAGCAGGCGCCCGTCCGCCGTCCGAACATCCAGGCGCGCGCAAGCCGCCGCTTCGGAGGGTGGGGCCGAGGCGGGGTCGGCGGCGACCTCCATCCACCGGCGTCCCACCAGTTCCTCTTCCGACATCCGCAGCCACTTGGCCAGACGGCCATTGACCTGACGAATTACGCCGTTTTCCAGCACCGCGAACCCGTCCGGAAGGGCATTCACGACCTGACGGGGCAAGGGGAGCGGCGGTGCATCATCCCGCGGCATTCACAAACATCCTGAACAGGGTTCACCGGACGTGAACCGTCCCGCGACCGGTACCGAGCAACACTCAACGACGGCGATCTTAGACCGCCCAGGCATAGCCCCGCAATTCTTCCCTCCCGGATAAGCACCCTCCAGGGTCGGGCGGGTGTTGTTGTCTGCCTGGAAATCCTTTAAAAATGGTGGCGGGATCGTCCGTTAAGGCTTGATCGGGGGGCCGCATGCCACTTCTGGTTTGGCGTGAGCAATTGAATGTGGGCTCGCCGGAAATCGACGCGGACCACAAACGACTGGTTCAGTACGTGAACGAACTGCACGACGCGGTTTCGGAGTCGCAGAACGAGAAGGTCGTCGGTCGCATCCTCCTCGACTTGATTGAATATACCCGGGACCATTTCGCGCGGGAAGAAAAGGTCATGAAGGGCTGCGGCTATCCCGACCTGGAGCGCCACCAGAAAATCCACGCCGCCCTGACGCGCAAGGTCCTGGTCTTCGCCCAGACCTATCTGCGGACGCCGACGGATCAGGTCAAACGGGACCTGATCGACTTCCTAGCGACTTGGCTGGTGGAGCACATCATCAAGGAAGATCGCCGCGTCGGCGACTATCTGCGCGGCAAGGACGTCTGGCTGTAGGCGTCCGGCTCGCCGGCTCCCCGACGGTCACGCCGCGAGGCCGCAGCCCGACTCCGCCGGGACGGCCCCTTGGGACTCCATGAGCCCCGACCCGCCCGCATCGACCGGTCTTCAGCCGCCCGCGCCCAGCGCCCCCCCATGAACCGCGCCCCCCATGAACAGGGGCTCCCATGGACAGGGCCGCCCATGATCCGCCCCCCAGGGGCGCCGCCGCTCGGGACCGCGTTCAAGGCGCTTAAACGCAAAAACGGCCTCGGTCGCCTGACCTACGCCAAGCGCGACCGAAAGCCGTTTTGTCGTCGTCATTCCCTGGAGGACCAAGCGTCCCGGCGGGCACTCCCCAAGGCGCCCGGCCAGCCCCCTGGTCCCCGATGGGCTATTCCGCCGTCGCGGTGAGCGCCACCAGAACGAGCAGAATCAGGGCCGTCAAGGCCAGTCCGATGTAGACGATGACGCCGGAGATCGCCGGAGCGAAGGCACCGGTCAGATAGAAGCCGACATAGACCAGCAGGCCGACGAGGCCGATCAGCACGACGCCGAAAGTCTTCGCAGTAACGGACATGGATGAACTCTCCTACAACCTGACCGGCGCGGCACAGCCTGCGACGCGGTCCCCCAAACAGGCTAACAAGGCATATCTTACGCGTTGATCATGATAGAGGAAAGCCCCCGAGCTGTCCACAAAAACCGCACTTTTGCTGGAAGTATTCAAATCTAGGTCCTTTAGGGCAGGTGCCCGCTGACGGGGCCGCGCGGCGGCCACGCCGGGCGCACCGAAACGTCCCGCCCGCCGCACCCCGCGCACCGCATGTGGCGCGCCACCGCCGGAACCGGCACCCACGGCCCCAGGCGGGCGATCAGGGGCGCCACGGCCAACTCGGCGTTATGCCCGCACCGGTTGCACCAGCAGAAGACTCCAAGACCCTGCTCCACCAAGTCGGCAAGAAGGGCCGGCGGCTCGCGCGGGGGCGCCGCGCCCCCCTTTCGCCCCGCATCTTCCCGCGACACCCGTCCCCGCCCCATGCCCCGGCTCCTCGATCCGACTCCCGAGGAAAGGAACATATCATGAACATGAAGACCGCGCAGCCCGCGGAATTGGTATAGCGGGATATACCGTTTCGCCGTCACCTATAGTCCCAAAGGTCTGGAAACACCCCTCCTAAGGCCCCATAGTCAAGGATGAGGCGGGCAGGCGAGGGCATGCCAATGACAACCCAGGGACGCAAGTCCATCTCGGCGGCGCCAGTCCCGCCGGACCGGGACTACACGACCGTCTTCGAAGGTCACCACCGAGGCCTGCGGAGCCATATACAGGGCATCGCCGAGGCGACGATCGGAGCGCCCCCGGAGGCACCCTCGGACCGCCGCCAGTGGCGGGCGGACGCCCTGGCCGCCCTCGCCCAATTGCGGAATTTCGCCGAGGTGCATTTCGCCGACGAGGAAAAGCTGATGGAGGACGTGGCCTATCCCGGCACCGGTCGCCATGCCGAGGAGCACCGGTCCTTCCTCGCCGACCTGGAGCGGCTCCAGGAGATCATCGACGCCGCGGACTTGCTCGACCGGGAAACCATGGAGCGGCTGGCGACCTGGTGGGAACGCCATTCGACCGACTTCGACGCCGACCTTGCCAGCTTCCTGTGCCGAGGTGGCATCTGAGCCGCGCACTCCGGCGCCGTTCCCCGGCGC
>CAZFRK010000042.1:8032-10617 GCA_964521375.1 uncultured Rhodobacterales bacterium | reverse complement strand
GCCCCAACCGCTATCCGGAAATCAACTTCAACGGCTTGTCCAGGACGCTGATCGCCTCCTCCAGACGCCCGCTCTGACGCAGCTTGCGCTGCCCCTCGAGGACCGCGTAAAGCGGCTTGCCGCCCTGCATCCGCTTGGTGACGGCGAACAGGGGCGTTTCATGGGTATGCCGGAAGACGGCGAAGGTCGCCAACCCGGCGTCGTGGCCGATGGCATAATCCCGCCATTCGCCACGCGCGACCCGCTGGCTGTACATCCCAAGGAGGGTATTCAGTTCCGTCCGGTGGAAATAGACGGTCGCCGCGCGCCGTTTCCGCCGCTGGTCCATCAGCCGCACCACAGGCGCCATGAACTCCCTCCCCGCTTGGTCATGGAAGCGTCACGGAGCCATTGAAACGCGTCAGGGGCGCGGCGGCAAGACTTCCGTCTCGCGGCGGCCTCCTCGCGGCGCCTTCGGTACCCGGCGCCAAGAATCAATAAGTGGGAAGCTGCCCGCCGGGCCGGATACCGACCAGCTTATCCCCCGTGTTCGGACTGGGGCGGTCGTAGCAGGACACCTTGCCCAGGGTCCGGTAGCAGTAGAGAGGCTGGACCACCGGCACGTTCTCGTAATGCGGCTGGCAATAGTGTCCGCCGTCCATGGACCGCAGGGTCGAGCAATCCTGCCCGGACATCAGCCCGGCCAAGTGATCGACGATGGTCTTGTCGGTGTTGATCAGGGTCACGGCGTCGGCGATGGCGAAGGGGCGCATGGCGCCGACCAACTGGCCGCCGTAGGTGTCCAACTTTCCGGCCCCGGTCTGCACCGTGGTGGGTATGTTGCAGCCGCCGAACAGGGCCGCGAGGGCGAGGATCGCCAAGCGCCGTCTCGATCGCGGTTGAAGCATCGCGCCGCGCCTCCCCAGGCCGAACGGGTTGAAGACAGAGACCTCCGGCCTCATATGCCGGGCGGGTCCAGTGTGGCCCGGTTTCGTTAAGGAACGCTGAATCAGGCCGCCACGGAAGGACCCGCCGCCATGGCCGTCGAAACCCCGATCCCCGACCTCGGCGCCCCGGCGCCGGACTTCTCGCTGCCCGGAACCGATGGCCGGACCTGGACCCTGGCCGACGCGCGCGGCCCCAAGGGGACGCTGGTCGCCTTCCTGTGCAACCACTGCCCCTACGTGCGGGCGGTGATCGACCGTCTGGTCCGCGACGCCGCCGATCTCCAGGCGCTGGGGGTCGGCGTGGTCGCCATCTCCGCCAACGACGCCGACGCCTACCCCGAGGACTCCTTCGACCGCATGGCGGCCTTCGCCGCCGACAACGCCTTTTCCTTCCCCTACCTCTACGATGAAAGTCAGGCCGTGGCCCGCGCCTACGGCGCCGTCCGCACGCCCGACTTCTTCGGCTACGACGCCGCCCTCGGCCTGCGGTACCGGGGACGGCTGGACAGCTCGGGCCGCCACCCCGCCGCGCCCGACGCCCGGCGCGACCTGTTCGAGGCCATGCGCGCGGTGGCCGGCGGCGCGCCGGAGCCGTCGGAGCAGATCCCGTCCATGGGCTGCTCCATCAAGTGGAAGGCGCATTCCGACAGCTGACGCGCCACCGCCGGATCGGGGCTTGGAAAGCCCGCGTGCGGCGTCTATGGTATCGCCGGTCAAAACCCGACCGGCGGCAGCCCGCAGGCGTGACCGTCCGTCCCCGTTTCCCACCGCAGTCCTAAGGAAGCCACCGTGGCCGACAATATTCCGGATCCGACGCAGGAGGCCCTGTTCCGCGAGGTCGACGACGACCTTCGCCATGAGCAGATGACCCGTCTGTGGAAGGCCTACGGCCCCTGGCTGATCGCCGCCGCGGTCATCATCGTCGCCATCGTGGCCGGATACCAGGGCTGGCAGGCGTGGCAAAAGCAGGTCCGCGTCGACGAAGCCCGCGCCTTCGAGCAGGCCATCGCCAAGGGCGCCGAAAGCCCCGCCGAGACCGCCGACGCCCTGGCCGCCATGGCCAAGGACGCCGGGACCGGCTATGGCGCCGTGGCCCGCCTGGGCCGCGCCTCCCTGCTGTTGCAGGACGGCAAGCGGGACGAGGCCGTCGCCGTCCTTCAGGCGCTGGCCGGTGACGGCGCCGCCGATCCGGTGATGCGCGACATGGCGCGGGTCCTGTGGGGGCAGACCGCCCTTCAGGGGTCCGACGCCGCCGCCGCGATCGTCGCCCCGCTGGCCGCCCCCGGCAACGCCTTCCAGGCCTCGGCCATGGAAGTGCGGGCGCTGGCGGCCCTGAAGAACGGCGACAAGGCCGAGGCCCGCCGCCTGTTCAAGGAGCTGGGCGACCTGCCGACGGCGCCCGGCGGCGTCCGCGCGCGCGCCACCGAAATGCTGGCCGCCCTGGGCGACGGCATGGGCGCGCAGGACTAAGACCTTCCATCCAGGCCGCGCGGGAATCTCACCGATGAGCAAACGCTTTTCCAGCCTTCTTCCCAATCTGCGCCGGGTCGCCGGGATCGCCGTCCTGGGCGCCCTGGTCGGTGGCTGCGGTGCGGACGACTGGTTCGGGGACAGCGGCCCGCCGCCCCTGCCCGGCGAGCGCCTGTCCGTCCTGGAGCA
>CAZFRK010000042.1:0-7932 GCA_964521375.1 uncultured Rhodobacterales bacterium | reverse complement strand
TCGGGGACAGCGGCCCGCCGCCCCTGCCCGGCGAGCGCCTGTCCGTCCTGGAGCATGAACGGCGCCTGAGCCCCAACGCCGGGTCCCTCGATATCCTCCTGCCGCCGCCGGAGCCGAACGACTCCTGGCCGCAGGCGGGGGGCTTCAGCCACCATGCCATGCAGCACATGGAGATCGGCGACAATCCGCGCGAGGCGTGGTCCGTCGACGCCGGGACCGGTTCGGGCAAGCGGTCGCGCCTCATGGGGCAGCCCATCGTCGCCGACGGGCGCGTCTACGTCATCGACACCGAATCCGTGGTGCGCGCCTTCGACCAGGAAAACGGCGACCGCCTGTGGGAAGCCGAACTGGCCCCGCCCGCCGAGGAAGACGACGACAGCGGCCTGATGGGCGGCGGCCTGGCCTTCGCCGACGGACGCCTGTTCGCCACCACCGGCTATGCCCAGGTGGTCGCCCTGGACGCCGCCTCCGGCCAGGAGCAATGGCGCCAACGGGTGACGGCGCCCATGCGCGCCGGGCCGACGGTCAGCGGCGGTCGCGTCTTCGTCATCACCCTGGACAACACCAGTCTGGCCCTGGCCGCCTCCGATGGCCGCATCCTGTGGACCCATTCGGGCGCCGAGGAAAACGCCGCCCTGCTGGGCGCCGCCGAACCGGCGGTGGACAACGGCGTGGTCGTCATGCCCTACACCTCGGGCGAGGTGGCGGCGCTGCGCGTCGACACCGGCGCCTCCCTGTGGAGCGACAGCGTCATCGCCGCCCGCCGCACCGACGCGGCGGCCAATCTGGTCGATATCGCCGCCCGCCCGGTGATCGACCGCAACCGCGTCTTCGTGGTCGGCCACTCCGGCATGCTGGTCGGCATCGACATGCGCTCGGGCGACCGCGCCTGGTCGGTCGAGGCCGCCGGTCTGAACCAGCCGTGGGTCGCCGGACGGTTCCTGTTCCTGGTGACGACCGACAATCAGCTGGTGGCCATCGAAAGCCAGAGCGGGCGCATCGCCTGGACCCTGCAACTGGTGCGGTGGCAGGACCCCGAGGACCGCACCGGCCGCATTTCCTGGACCGGCCCGACCCTGGCCTCCGACCGCCTGATCGTGACCAGCTCCGACGGCGTCCTGCTGGCCGTCGATCCCTATGACGGCACGGTCCTGGGCCAGATGGAAATCGCCTCGGGCATCAACCTGCCGCCGGCGGTCGCCGGGGGCACCCTCTTCTTCCTGACCGACGAGGGCCGGCTGCTGGCCTTCCGCTGAAGACCCAGCGCCCGCCCCGCCGCCGTCCAAGCCGCGAAGCGTCCGCCGCCATGAGTTTCACCGTTGCCGTCATCGGTCGCCCCAACGTGGGCAAGTCGACGCTGTTCAACCGCCTGATCGGCAAGCGCCTGGCCATCGTCCACGACCAGCCCGGCGTCACCCGCGACCGGCGGTCCCACGCCGCCAGCCTGCTGGGCCTGGAGTTCACCGTCATCGACACGGCGGGCCTGGAGAACGTCACCGACGACAGCCTGGAAGGCCGCATGCGCGCCCAGACCGAGGCGGCGTTGGCCGAAGCCGACGTGGCCCTGTTCCTGATCGACGCCCGCGCCGGGGTGACGCCGCTGGACGAGCATTTCGCCGACCTGCTGCGCCGTAGCCGGACGCCGGTCCTGGTGGTCGCCAACAAGTGCGAGGGCAAGGCCGGGGAACCGGGCCTCTACGAAGCTTTCGGCCTGGGCCTGGGCGAGCCCATCGCCATCTCCGCCGAGCACGGCCTGGGCATGGGCGACCTGTTCCATTCCCTCCTGCCCTTCGCCCCGGAACAGGCGGAGGAGGAAGAGGACGACGACGCCTTCGCCGCCCCGGCGGACGACGTCGCGGTGGAGCTGGAGGAAGGCGAAGAGGTCGAGATCCCGCCCTACGACCCGGAAAAGCCCCTGCAACTGGCCATCGTCGGGCGCCCCAACACCGGCAAGTCCACCTTCATCAACCGGCTGGTCGGCGAAGACCGCCTGTTGACCGGACCGGAAGCGGGCGTGACGCGCGATTCCATCTCCGTCGACTGGCAGTGGAACGGTCGCCGCCTGCGTCTGGTCGATACGGCGGGCCTGCGCCGCCGGGCCCGCGTCGAGGACAGCCTGGAAAAGCTGTCGGTCGCCGACACCCTCAATTCCATCCGCATGGCCGAGGTCGTGGTCCTGATGCTCGACGCCAACATGGTGCTCGACAAGCAGGACCTGACCATAGCCCGCATGGTCATCGAGGAAGGCCGCGCCCTGGTCATCGCCATCAACAAGTGGGACGCCGCCGAGGATCGCAAGGACGCCCTGAAGCGCCTGAACGACCGCCTTCAGACGTCTCTGCCGCAGGTGCGCGGCATCCCGACGGTGACGATCTCGGCCCTGCGCGGCCAAGGGCTGAACCGCCTTCTGGAAGAGGTCTTCGCCATCCACCGGGTGTGGAACACGCGCGTTCCGACCAGCCCGCTGAACCGCTGGCTGGAAGAAATGCTGATACACCATCCGCCGCCGCTGTCCAAGCAGAAGCGGCGCGTCAAGCTGCGCTACATCACCCAGGTCAAGGCCCGCCCGCCGACTTTCGCCATCTTCGTCTCCAAGCCCGACGAACTGCCCGACAGCTATATGCGCTATCTGGCCAACGGCATCCGCGAAGGCTTCGGCCTGGACGGCGTGCCCATCCGCATCCATCTGCGCAAGCCGAAGAACCCCTACGATCCCGCCCAACGGTAGGCCGTAGCGGCGCCGAACCGTCGCGGGCGTGACGGGCGCCCGCGGACGACGCCTTTCAAGACAGTCCCAAGGAGCGCAGGCGTCTCACGCCTGGGCGGCGGCTGTCTCGGCGTCGTCGAAGCCGCGCGCCGCCTGCTCGGCCATGAGGGCGCCGTAGTTCAGGCCGAAATCGCGGGCGAAGTTCTCCGTCAGGGAGCGCAGGAGGTGCAGCTCCGGCGCGCCCATGTCCTCGTCCATGCCCTTCAACAGCAGCTTGGCCGTCCGGTTGAGAGTCCGGCAGGTGCCGCCGACGGCTTCGAAGTTGGTGCCTTCGACGCGCCTTTGAATGCCCGTCGTCGTCGCCACCAGCCGCTCCAGGCAGGTGCGGCCGAGGGCCGAGCCGCCCGCCCCGCGCTCGTCCAGCACGGCCAGGTCGCTGGTCAGGCGCACGGCCAATTCGCCGAGGCGGCGGATGCGATCGACCTGCAATTGGGCGGCCCCCTCGGCGACGATCCGCGCGAAGTCCTCGTCGCTCAGACGGTCCACGGCCTTGGCCCGCAGGGGGTTGGGCACGTCCAGCGGCGTGACCTGGGCGAACCGCTCGCCGGGCCGCGAGGCGGAGCGCCGGTCGGGGCCGATGTAGTCGGACGTCACCACGAACTGCTTGCGCTGGTAGATCAGCTTGTCGAGGCGCTGATCCAGATACTGCTCCGGCCAGGGAAAGGGCAGGACATCGTCGGTCCCCGCGTTGATCAGGCTCTTGACCAGCTCGGTCTCGGCGACCTGGGTGACGGCGATCAACGGGATGAAGGGGTTGGGGCCGAGTTCCCCCAGGCGAATGCGGCGGAACAGGTCGCAGACGGAGTCCGACCCGCCGAGGTCGGATTGGACCACCAACAGGTCGGGCGGCACGTCCGACACCCAGGCGCGCAGCTCCGCCGGATCCGCCGTATAGCGGATGTCCCGGCACCCCAGGTGGTACAGGTTACTGCGCAACGCCTGAACGATCAGCGGATCGTCGGAGCCGATGCGCGCCGTCACGTTCTGAAAAAAGTATGTCCGCACCGCCATCGGTCCGTCCCTTCGTCACAGGCCGCGCCCGGCGCGGTACCTCGCCTCGTCGAGGCGCTCCCCACGTCGCCGTCGGGTCCGGCGGAGACCGCGACACGTCGAGGGGACTTGCAGCTTACCTTTGAACGGCACCAGAAAGAAACTGGCCGAAAGTCTCAGCCAATATACAAAAGTCGGGCACCGCCACCTCCTCGGCCCGCGCCGTCGGCGTAAGACCGGCGGCCTCGCACAGGCCTTCGGCGGTCAGTCCGGGCACCGCGGCGGCCAGGGATTTCAGGCTGGCCCGCAGCATTTTCCGCCGCTGGTTGAAGGCGGCCGCGGTGACGCGTTCCAGAAGCTCGAAGCGGACGGGGGACAACGGCTCGGCGCGCGGGGTCAGGCGGACCACCGTCGAGGTCACCTTGGGCGGCGGCGTGAAGGCCCGCGGATTGACGTCGAACAGCGGCTCCACATGGCACAGCCACTGGGCCATCACCGCCAGACGCCCGTAGTCCTTGGTGCGCGGCCGCCCGGCCAGACGGTCGACGACCTCCTTCTGCAACATGACGACGATCACCGCGAAGGCGTCGATGTGGCGCAGCCACGACAGCAGAAGCGGCGTCGCCACGTTATAGGGCAGGTTGGCGACCACCCGCCGCGGCGTCTCCCCCAGGGCATGGATGGGCACCTCCAGCGCGTCGCCCTCGACCACCTCCAGGCGTCCCGGCCAGGTGGCGGCGATATCGGCCAGGATGGGGCGCGTGCGGTCGTCCCGCTCGATGGCGATCACCCGGCCCGCGCCGTTGGTCAGCAAGGCCCGCGTCAGGCCACCCGGCCCCGGTCCGACCTCGATCACCGTGCCGTCCGCCAAGGACCCCGCCGAGCGGGCGATGCGGCCCGTCAGGTTGAGGTCGAGCAGGAAGTTCTGGCCCAACTGCTTGCGGGCCTGAAGGCCATGGGCGGCGATCACCTCGCGCAGGGGCGGCAGCGGATCGGTCCCGACGGGCGGCACGGTCATGCCCCGGCGCCTCCGCGCGCCGCCATGGCGGCGGCCTGCCGCAGGGCGGCCCGCAGGCTGGACGGATTGGCCACGCCGCGCCCGGCGATGTCGAAGGCGGTCCCGTGATCGGGCGAGGTCCGGACGAAGGGCAGCCCCAGGGTGACGTTCACCCCGCCGTGGAAATCAATGGTCTTGATGGGGATCAGCGCCTGATCGTGATACATGCACAGCGCCGCGTCGTACTGGTCGCGCGCCTCGGGATGGAACAGGGTGTCGGAGGGCGCCGGACCGCTCACCTCGATGCCCTGGGCGCGCAAGGCGTCGATGGCCGGGGCGATGACGGTCCGTTCCTCGGTCCCCATGTCCCCGCCCTCTCCGGCGTGCGGATTGAGCGCCGCCACGGCGAGGCGCGGGTTGGGCTTGCCGAAATAGGTCCGCAGGGCGTCGGCGGTGACGGTCCCGGCGGTGATGATCGCCTCGCTGGTGAGCGCGTCCACGGCGTCGCGCAGCGACAGGTGAATGGTCACCGGCACGACGCGCAGGCTGTCGCAGGCCAGCATCATGACCGGCGGCGTGCGCAGCCCGGCCAGGGCGGCGAGGAATTCCGTATGACCGGGATGGGCGAAGCCCGCCGCGTGCAGGACCCGCTTGTTGATGGGCAGGGTGACGACGCCCGACGCCCGCCCGTCCCGCGCGTCGGCCACGGCGCGCTCGATGGCGGCGATCACCATCGGCGCGTTGGCCGTCTCGGGGCGTCCGGGCACCACCGGCGCCGCCAAGGCCAGCGGCAGCACCGGCAAGGCCCGGTCGAACAGGCCCATGGCCTCGCCGGGGTCGGCGATCTCGCGGATCGGCACGTCCAGGCCCAGGCGCCGGGTCAGGTTGCTCAGGCGGCCCGGATCGTCGATGGCGTAAAACGGCGGCAGCGGCACCGTTTCCCGCTCGGCCCAGGAGGCCAACAGCACGTCGCCGCCCACTCCGGCGGGGTCGCCCATGGTGACGGCCAGGGGCATTCTGAGCTTGCGCGTCATCTCGGTTCTCCCGCGATGGACGGAGACGGCGGAGGCCGCGTCCGACCTTAGAGACGGATGTCGATCAGGGCGGCGTTCCGCAAGTCGCGCAGGGCACGGTTGGCGGCCCGTTCCAGCTTGCCTTGCATGAGACGCTGCTCGATGTCCTGGCGCGACGGCAAGCCGTCGGGATTCTGGCGCTCGCACACCATGACCAGAACGTCGGCGTCGTCCAGGTGAATGGGGCGCGACAGGGAGTTTTCCGGCAGGTCGACGACCACGTCGCGGACCGCCGCCGGCAGGTCGCGCGGTCGCAGCGTTCCAACGGCGCCGCTGGACGGCAGGCGCATTTCGTCGGCGACCGCGTCGACTTCGTCGCAAGAGGAAGCGTCGGCCAAGGTGTCGGCCAGGGTGCGCCGCGTCGCCTCGGGCACGGCGGCGGTGCCCCGGGTCGGCATGTAGAGCTGACTCAGGCGCGTCTGGAGATCCAGGGCGTCGGGCGCTTCCCGGGTGCGGAGATCACGCAGCAGCAGGATCGTATAGCCCGTGGTGGTGCGGATGGGATCGCTGACCTCGCCCACCTTCAGGGTCTGGACGACGGATTCCAGTTCCGGTTCCAGGGTGGCGATGGTCACCCAGCCCAGGCTGCCGCCACTGGCCGCCGTGGCGGCGCTGGAGAACTGCCGGGCCAGGGCCGGAAACTGGGCGCCGCCGCGGATTTCGCCGACCAGACGCTCCGCCGCCGCGCGGGCCTGGTCCTCGGATCCGGCGGCGTCCGGGGTGAGGACGATCTCGGCCAGCAGGGCTTCCGGCTTGCCCAGGTTGCGGCGCGCCGTTTCCAGAACGGCGTCGACCTCTTCCTCTTCGACGAAGAGGTCGCGGCTGAGGCGCCCGCGCACCACCTTCACCCAGGCCACTTCCGCCCGCATCTGGTCTTCCAGGGTGCTCACCGGCACCCCGGCCTGCCGCAGCATCTGCGTCAGGCCGCCCGGCGGCAGGTTGTTGTTGGTCTCGATGTCGCGGATGGCGGCCTTGACCTCGTCGTCGCCGACCGAAATGCCCAGGCGCTTGGCCTCCTGCATCTTCAGGCGCTCGTCGATCAGGCCGCGCATGACCTGGGCCAGAAGCTGGCGCCGCACGGCGTCGGTGTTGGGCGCCTTGGAACTGGCGATCATCATGCCCAGGCGCGTTTCCAGGTCGCGCAGGGAAATGATGTCGTCGTTGACCACGGCGGCGATGCGCTGCACGCCGCCCGACTGGGCGGTCGCCGGGCGCGGGGCCGTCAGGCCGACGACGGTCATCACGGCCAAGGCCAGACAAGCGCCGAGCAGCGAACGGAAGCGGAAGGAGCGGTCAACGGGCATCGTCAATGGTTTCCTACTGTCCGGCGGATGTCTGGGCTTCGCCGAGGGTCTTGAGCACCACGCGCAAGGCGACGCGGAACCCGCCCTCGTAGTCGCGATCATAGGTATATTCCCGCGCCGCGGTCAGGGCGACGGCCATGCATTCGTCCTCGTAGTCCAGGCTGCCGCCGATCTCGATCGGATCGCTGGTGGAGTCGAGATCGTAACGGGTCTCCGCCCCGATGGTCCAGTAGCGGCTGAAGGACGACGACAGCGCCATCTGCAAGGTTTCGGTGGCGTCGGCGCCGCCGTTTTCCAGCGGCGACCCGGCCAGCGACAGGTAATTGCCCGACAGCCGCAGCAGCGGTGGCCCCACGGCCACGGCCAGGTTGTTGCGCTGCGCCTTCAGGCTGTCCTTGTCGAGGCGGAAGCGATAGAGCAGGTCCAGGTTCTCGTTGGGGCGGATGGTCACCCGTCCGATGTAGTCGGACAGCTTTTCATCCATGCCCGAGGTGGGGCTGAATTCGCCATCCGGGAAGGCGTGCCAGCTTTGGCCGACGGTGGCGGTGAAACGCCCCAGCGTGCCGCCGTAGGCGGAATACTTCAGGCCGTAATTGACGCGTGGCCCACCTTCGATGCGGTCGCGACCGGGGAAGCGGTCGGCCTGGAACAGGTTGGTCTCGTCGAACTCGAAGTCCAGGCTGTCCTCGTTGGGGATACGCTCGCGGTTTTGGCCGCGCGGCGAGACGACGCCCATGACGATCGGCTCGAACACCTCGTGGAAGCTGTCGTGCGGGCGCTCCATGGGCAGGCTCCAGGTCA
>CAZFRK010000041.1:0-14634 GCA_964521375.1 uncultured Rhodobacterales bacterium | reverse complement strand
CTGGTAATCGACCGAGGGAATGGCGCTCTGGTCGCTGAGGGTCTCGCCTTCCGGCGGCTGGCCGGCGACCATCTGCTCGAAGGTGTTGCGGCGTCCGCTCTGGATATTGGCGTTGCCGAAGACCTCGTCCTCGGACGCCGGGTCGATCGGATCGTCGTTGCCGCGCTCCGTGCCGTCGTCCAGGGCGTCGAAGCCCTTGCCCGCGATGTGAAGCTGATCGGCGACGTTGGCGTCACCACCGCCTTGCGGTTCGGCGCCGTCTTCGTTGGCGGTCGCGTCCTGGTTCAGATCCTGGTCGGCCATGGTATCGCCCCTTCGCTCACGTCGCTTCGCATCGCGCCGAGTGTTTTTTTACGGCAATAGGGGCGGGTCGGACCCGCCCCCTCCGGTCAGCGCTCCCGGAAAGCCTGATTCAAGGATATCACGATCGGCTTCAGGATATACTCCATCAGCGTTTTTTCACCGGTGATTATGTCTGCCTGGACAGTCATGCCGGGTGTTAGTTGGTTCGAACTATGTCCGACGTAAGGGTGATTCAGTTTGATCTTGGCTTTGTAGTACGACTCTCCGCTCTTTTCATCGACGTAAGTCGTAGCCGAAATCGACCGAAGCTCTCCCTTCACATCCCCGTAGCGGACAAAGTCAAAGGTGCTGACCTTGACGCTGACTTCCTGCCCGAGTCGCAAATGGCCGACATCGCGGGTTGAAACCTTGGTCTCGGCCAGCAACTCGTCGTCCACAGGAACGATTTCCATGAGCATTCCGCCCGCCGGGACGATGGCGCCCGGATTGCGGGCCTGGAGGTTCTGGACGAAACCGCGCACCGGCGAGATCACGGTCAAGCGGTCCGCCCGGTCGGTGGCGCGGGCCAGGGCCTCCTGCACCTGGGCCAGTTCGGCGGTCACGGTGCCCAGTTCGTTGAGGGCGTCCTGACGCTGGTTGGAGTCCAGGTCCGTCAGGCGGTCCCGCAGTTCCACCAGCGCCTCCCGCGCGGTGTTCTGCTGGCCCTCGAGGCGGTGAAGCTCGCTTTCCATGGCGGCGACCTGACGGCGCACGGCGAAATAGTCCACCTTGGTCGCCAACTGGCTTTCGTACATGCGCTTGCGCAGCGCCTCTTCCTCGCGCAGCAGGGACAACTGGGCCAGGGTGGCCAGTTCCTGCTCGTGGGAGGCGGTGATCTCCGCTTCCTTTTGAGAGATTTCGGACAGGATGACCTGCCGCTGCGTGTCCCACCGCTCCTGGTTGGCCCGCAGGATGTCTTCCTGGTCGGCGATCAAATCGCCGAAGCGGGGCGGCGTCATGGCGTTGAAGTTCGGCTCGCGGCGCTCGGCGAAGGCGCGCAGGCGCTCGGCCCGCAGGCGCAGGGCGATTTCCCGTGCCCGCGTCTGTTCCAGGTCGGCCTCCGCCTGGACGGGGTCGAGGCGGGCCAGGGGCTGTCCGGCCTCGACCATCTGGCGTTCCTCGACCAGGACCTCGCGGATGATGCCGCCTTCCAGGTGCTGGACGGCGTGGACCGAACTTTTCGGCACCACCGAACCGTAGGTGACGGCCACTTCCTGCATGGTCATGAACGACGCCCAGACGATGAAGGCGACCACCATGACGGAGATGACGACCACGACGCCGCGGGCCAGGGCGGACACGCCCATTTCCTCCAGCAGCACCGATTGGGCCATGTAGCGCAATTGGCGCGAGGACGTCTTCACCGGACGGTCGTCGACCGGCGGGGAGCCGTCCTGGGGGGTGGAGATGGCGGACATGACGGAATTCCTCGGAGTGATGGTGGCGGCGTCAGAACATACCGGGCGGCAGGCGGCCCAGGACCTGGTCGGGCGGGCCGACCATGCGCAACTGCCCCTGCTGGAGAATGGCCACGCGGTCGGCCAGCTTCAGATGGCTCGGGCGGTGGCTGACCAGGAACACGGTCGAATGTCCACGCATGCGTTGCAGGACCTTCATGAACTGCTGGTCGCCGGTGAAGTCCAGGCCGTTGGCCGGTTCGTCGAAGAGGGTGATCGGCGCCCGCTTCAGGAAGGCGCGCGCCAGCGACAGGCGTTGCAGGAAGTGCGACGGCAGGGCGCCCGTGCGACCATCGCCGACGCGGGTGTCGAACCCCCGCGGCATGGCCAGGATGTCGTCCAGCAGGCCCGCCTCGGAGCAGGCCCAATGCAGTTCCCGGTCCGACGCCTCGGGCTGCGCCAGACGCAGGTTCTGGGCGATGGTGCCGAAAAAGATCTCGCAGGTCTGGGGCACGTAGGCCACCGCCTGACGCAGGGCCAGGGGGTCCATCTGGCGGATGTCGACGTCGTCGATGCGCACCGTTCCGGCCTGCGGGCGATACATGCCGAGGATCATCTTGAGGATGGTCGACTTGCCGCTGCCGTTCGGCCCGGCGATGGCGAGGATCTCGCCCGGCTCCACCTGCAGGGTGAGGCCCGCGACGGCCGGATCCTGGTCCGCCAGGTAACGCAGGGAGACCTGGTTCAACGTGACCTTTCCGGCCATGCGGCGGGTCAGGACGGTGCCCGCGCCTTCCTGCCATTCCGGGGCGACCTGCATGAGGCGGTCGATCTGGGCGATGGAATCACGCACCCGCTCCACCTGGGTCATGGCCGAGAAGACCACCCCCAGGGGCTTGAGGACCCACCACACCATGATCATGGAGGCGATCAGCGCGCCGACCGTCATATGGCCGTTCAGCGCCTGCATCACCCCGAAGCCCAGGGTGCCGAGGCCGGTCAGGACGATCAGGCTTTGCGACAGGGCGCCCATGATGGCGGTGGTGCGGGTCGAGGCCTGTCCGGCGATCACGGCGGCGGCGGAAAGCTCGCGGTAGCGTTCCCGCCAGATGGCCTCCGATCCGGTGTCCTTGATGTCGCGGACCTTGGAAAAGATCTCGACCAGGAATTCGTGGCGCTTGGACCCGGCGCGGGCGGCCTCGGCCACCTGCCGCTTCATGACCGGACGCATGATCATGGCGATGATCAGGAACAGAATCATGGCCCCGGCCGGGACGACGACGATGGGGCCACCCAGGATCGCCATCATGATTAGGAAGATGGTGGCGAAGGGCAGTTCGAACATGACCGCCGCGACCGGCCCGGTGAAGAACTCGCGGATGGTCTCGAAGTCCTTCAGGCGGGCCACCTGCGAGGAAATGTTGGCCATCTCCGTGAAGGCGGGCGGCAGCGACAGGACCCGCTGGAAGACGGCGCGCCCCAGGATGTAGTCTAGGCGCCCGCCCAGGTGGGCGATCATGCGCGCCCGCAGGGACTTCAACGCCCAGTCCCCGGCCAGCGCGACGATGACGCCCAGCAGCATGATCGCCAGGGTGTCGAGCGCGGCGTTGGGGATCACCTTGTCGTAGAGCGACATGATGAACAGCGGCGTGGCGAGGATAATGATGTTGCTGGCCAGCGTGGCGCCCAGGGTGCGCAGGATCAGGGGGCGGAAGCGGGTCAGCAGGCGGCGGAAATAGCCCATGTCCTGCTTGCCGCCCTCGGAGCGTTCCGTGCGGTGGAACACATAATAGAGGCCGTGAAAGTCGGTCGAGGGGCGTTCCACCGTGTCGCGGACCGCCGGATCGTAGATGCGCACCGTGCCGTTGGTCCGCCCCAGGACCACCACCGCCGGGCCGCCGTCTTCGGGCAGCAACAGGCCTGGCGTCAGGCGCGGGTCGAGCACGCCGACGCGCAGCTTCAGCGAGCGGCTCTCCCAACCCAGGTTCGCCATGACGTTCAACATGTCCGTCAGGTCGAGGTCGTCGGCGAAGTGGGGCAACGATTCCGCCACCGCGCGCGGCGGGCTGGTGTCGCCCAGGGCGTCGAGCAGTGGCAAAAGGCAGCGCGCGAGGTCGCTGTGGGCGTTGAAGCCGCCCAGCATGCCCTGGCGCGCGGCGCCGCCTTCGAGGCCGTCCTTGGCGACCCGCGGCGCGCCCCAGGCGATGTCGGAGAAATCATCCGCCGTCGGCGCGGCGGCGGTCGGTGGCGGGGTCATGCGCCCTCCGTCTTGCGAGTGTCGTCCCCGTCGGTCTTCGGGGGCTGGTGGCGCGGCAGGCCGTTGACCGAGGGATCCTGCCGTTCCAGAAGACGGCCCTTGACCAGCTCATAGCGGCGGTCGGCCATCTTCAACAGCGATGGGCGCAGGGTGATCAGGATCATGGTGGTCTCGCCCCGTCGCCGCTCCAGGGCCACGCGCAGGGCGTCGTCGCCGGGGCCGTCGATGGACATGTTGGCCTCGTCGAACAGGATGACGCGGGGGCGGGTGATCAGGGCGCGGGCGATGGCGATACGCTGGCGGATGCCGCCGGGCAGGGCGTCGGCGGCGCCGTCGGCGATGCGCGTGTTCCACCCGTTGGGCATGGAGGCGAACAGGCGGTCGAGGCTCAGGTCGTTGACCACTTCCTCGGCGTCGGGGCGCAACTCGGGGCGGAACATGGTGATGTTGTCGAGAATGGTGCCGCGGAACATGTGCGCCCGCTGGGGCAGATAGGCGATGTCGCGGCGCAGGACCTCCTGGGAGTGGGACCACACCGGCAGCCCGTCGATGAGGATTTCGCCGCCGGTCGGTTCGATGGTGCCGCGAACGAGGTCCAGCAGCGTCGACTTGCCGCTGCCGTTGGTGCCCAGGATGCCGATGCATTCGCCGGGCGCCACTTCCAGGTTGGCCTCATCGAGGATGTTCGGTCCGTCCTCCAGGTAGTGGAAGCTCACGTCGCGCAGGCTGATGGCGCCCCTGACCTCGGTCGGCGCCGCCGCCGTGTCGGTCGGGTGGCGCGCCGCGGCGGTCTGCATCTCCTCGACCTCGCGGAAAGCCTCCTCGGCCCGGTGACGCATCAGCTGGATGGTCTGCAGACGGGTCCAGATGCCGACGGCGCGCTGCACCGGCGCCAGGGCGCGGCCGGCCAGAAGGGTGCAGGCGGCCAGCCCGCCGACGGTCATGTTGTTGTCGATGACCTGCGTGCTGCCGTAGGCGGCGGTGGCGATCATGATGATCTGGCTGAAGACGCCGACCTCCATCTGGGCGCGGGCGTTACGCAGGACGACGCCGTAGTTGGAGGTGGCGACCGTTTCCTGCAGGCGGGTGTAGCGTTGAAGCATCTGCGCTTCCATGGCCATGGACTTGACCGAATGCATGCCGCCCAGGACCTCGATCACGAAATTCAGGCGACGGTCGCGCAGGGTGGTGTAGTCGGTCAGCGCCTCCTTCAGACGGCGACCGCTGACGGCCATGACGGCGCCGAACAGGAGCAGGCACAGGAGCGGCACCAGGACCACCGAGCCGCCCAGGGTCCAGATCAGGGCCAGGAAGACGATGACGAAGGGCGCGTCGAGGAAGACCGCCGTCCCCTGGTCGGCGTAGAAATCCTTGATCGCCGACAGGGCCGACATGCGCTCCAGGTGTTGACCGGTGCCCGCGCGCTCGATTCGGTGGACCGGAGCGGCCAGGATGGCGTCGAAGGCGGCGCAGCCGGCCCGATGCTCGAAGCGTCCGGCCGACCAGCCGCTCATGGCCTGACGGGACAGCCGCAACACCGCCTCCAGGGCCACGGCGGAGGCCACGCCCAGCAGAAGCAGGGCCATGGTGCCGATCGAGCTGTTGGGAATAATACGGTCGTACACCTGCAAAAGCGACAGCGGCAGGGCCAGGGTCAAAAGGTTGAGGATGACCGTCGCCGCGCCCATGTACAGGCTGGCTTCCTCGAATCGTCCATAGGCCAGAAGCCGCTTGCGTCGCGCGACGCTCTCGGCGTCCTCGCCCAACATCGGCGCGATGCCGCTCGCCAACGCGCGCAGCTTCCGGTAGGCGGCGCTTACAACATTCTCACTCAAAAACCTGCTCCCCGGGCCGCGCTGCGTGCTAAATAGGTGATAGGCGCATTGCTGACAATTTTGGTATATTTTTCACTGAACGACGGCCATCGGCAATAGGTCCGATGGCCTAGAGGATTAGGCGCTTGGTCTCTGTTATAGGGGACGGGTCGTTAAAGGAAGCTTGAGGGGGCGGAAAAGGATGGGCGGATTGCGCGACGGCCTGCGATGGGCGGTGACGGGAGCGCTCGTCCTGTCGCTGACGGGATGCGCGATCAAGCGTGAGGATTACGTGACACCCGACGTGCCTCTGCCCGACTCCTTCCTGCGTGATCCCGAGGCCGAGGCCGTCAGCCCCGAAAGCGCCGCCGCCCAGACGGAGCATCTTCTGGCGACCCTGCCCCGATGGTGGCGGGCCTTCGGCAGCGCCGAGCTGAATACCCTGGTCGAGCGGGCCATGGTCGGCAACGGCGACCTGAGGATGGCGGCCTTGCGCGTCGTCCAGGCGCGAGCGGGCGTGACCCAGGACTCCGCCGACCAGTATCCGCAGCTGGATGCCTCCGTTTCCGCCGGCGCCGACGCCCCCAAGGATGGGGTGGGCACCACCGCCGAAGGGACGCGCCCGACCTCCGAACGCACCTTCCGGGCCGGGTTGGAAGCCACCTGGAGCCCCGATATCTGGGGCGAATACGCCGCCGCCGCCGAGGGCGCCCAGGAAGACCTGCGGGCGGCGATCTTCGAGCGCGACCGCATTCGCGCCCGCATCGCCAACGACGTGGTGTCCACCTACCTGCGTTATTTGTCCCTGACCGACCGCATCGGCACCGCCCGCGACGTCACGCGGACCATGGTGGAGATGCTGGACTCCCTGCGGGCCAAGCTGCGCGACGGCGATACCACGGCCCTGCGCGTCGCCCAGCAGCAATCGGTGGCCTTCGCCAGCATCGCCGTCATTCCCGACCTGGAAATGCAGCGCGAACAGGCCCATGATCGTCTGGCCTACCTGATCGGCACGGTGCCGGCCGAACTGGCGCTTAAGGGCGGGTCGCTCGCCGACCTGCGCCTGCCGCCGGTGCCGCAGGGCTTGCCGCCCGGATTGGTGCTGAACCGGCCCGACGTGCGCGAGTCCGAGGCCCGCCTCTTGCAGGCCGACGCCAATATCGACGTCGCCCGCGCCCGCGTCCTGCCGCCGCTGGACCTGCGGGCCGGATACGGCTACGGCGCCAACTACATGTCGCGGCTATTCACGCCGGAAGGCATCGTGTGGAACGTCCTGGCCACCCTGACGGCCAATATCTTCGACGCCGGGCGACGCACCGCCGCCGTCACCGAAAGCCAGGCCCGCCACGAGGAACTGATCGCCAGCTACGTGCAGGTGATCTACGGCGCCGTCCGCGACGTCGAGGACGCCTTGTCGGGCCAGACCCATCTGGCGCGTCGTCTGGCCGCCCAGACCACCTCTCTGGAGGCCGCCGAGGCGGCCTACCGTCTGAGCCGGGAAAGCCATGACTTCGGGACCATCGACTACCTGACGGTTCTCGATTCCGAACGGACCTATCTGCGGACGCTGGACGACTACCACCTGATCCGGCTGGCGCGCTATTCCGGCATGGCCGACTTCTTTTCGGCCCTTGGCGGTGGCGCAAAGTTCGTCGCGCCGGATCGGGAGACGGCCAAGGATCTGGGCGAGGCCGCCGTCGACGAGATGGACGACGCCGCCGACGCTGCGGTGATCGGCGCGGCGGCGGACGGCCTGGAAGACGCGCGGGTCGAGGACGCGCGGGGCGACGATGGCGTCGCGCCGTTGACCGAGACCCCGGAACTTCCGGCGCCGACGCCCCAGGCGGCTCCCGTGACTCCGGAGGTGGCGCCGGTACCGGTGCCGGACGCGGCTCCCGCGCCGGAGGTCGAGGAGCCGCTCGACAAGATCGAACGGACGCCCCTGCGTCGGGATAGCAACGCCACGCCCAAGGCGCCGCCCGTCAGTCAGCGGCGCGGCATGGACGGCCTGTGGTGGACGCCCGCCCAGGACGCCGGGCAACCGTCGGCGCCCGCTCCGGCCCAGTGGCGACGTGGCCCCGATGGGCGCTGGCACGCAGGGTCGTCGCTCGACAGCTGACGCCCCGTCCCCGTCTCGTCGCTCCGCCCCGGTCGTTCAGGGCGCGGCCCCTGTCCCTGATCGACGATCATTTTGACCTACGTCATATCGAACGGCGCCAAGCTGCGGTAGGCAGGACCATCTTGATCTGCCTTGGACCGTTGAAATGCCGTCGATTTCGCCGCCGTTCTCACCCGTTCTCCTGCTTGGCCTGGCCTTGCGACCGGTCCCGCCCGACGTGGTGGCCCGTCTGGCCGCGCCCGCCGTGGCCGCCGCCAATCGCCGTCTCGCGCCGCTGCTGGCCGACCGCCTTCAAGGCTTGTCGGGAACCGTGGCGGTGGTGCCGACGGACTTCGCCTACGGCGTACGGTTCGACGTCGCGGACGGTCGGGTCGTTCTGTCCTTCCTGCCGGAAGAGGGGGCCGCGGCGACGGACGCCCGGTTGCGGGCGCCGGTCCGGGTGTTGCTGGAACTGGCCCGCGCCAGCGGGTTGGACGGCGACGCCAGCTTCTTTTCCCGCGAGCTGATCATGGAGGGCGACACCGGCTTGGTCATGGCCCTGCGCTATGCCCTGGAGGAAGCCGCCGCCGGGGGACTGGACCCCATGGACCTGCTGGCCGAGGCGGTTCCCGGCCCGGCCCCCCTGCGCCGTCGCGTGACCGAGCTTCTGGACCACGCCTTGTCCCAGGGAGAGGCCGACGCGGCGCTGGTGCGCGACGCCATCCTGGCGCCCCTGGCGGCCTGGAAGGCGCGCACCGACCGCCGTTTGACCGGCGCCGAGGAACGGCTCGACGACCTGGACCGCCGCCTGACCCGCCTGTCCGCCCGCAAGGAGGCCGCCCATGTCCGTCCCTGAGTTGGTCTGTCCCGCCGGGACCCCGTCGGCCCTGAAGGCCGCCGTCGAGGCGGGCGCCGACGCCGTCTATTTCGGGTTCCGCGACCGCACCAACGCGCGCAATTTTCCGGGACTGAACTTCTCGCCGACCGAGGCGGTCGAGGCCGCCGCCTACTGTCGCGACAAGGGCGTGCGTCCGATGATCGCCATCAACACCTTCGCCGCGGCGGGGGAGGAGGAGGTCTGGCACGGCGCCGTCGACACGGCGGCGGCGGCGGGTGTCGGCGCCATCATCGTCGCCGACCTGGGGCTGGCCGCCTACGCCGCCCGCAGGCATCCGGACCTGCGGCTGCACTTGTCCGTCCAGGCCGCCGCCGCCAATCCCGAGGCGGTCGGCTACTACGCCGACCAGTTCAAGGTCCAGCGGGTGGTGCTGCCGCGCGTCTTCACGGTCGAGGACATCCGCGTCGTCACCGAGGCGCGGCCCGACGTGGAGGTGGAAGTCTTCGTCTTCGGCGGGCTGTGCGTCATGGCCGAGGGGCGGTGCGCCTTGTCGTCCTACGCCGCCGGGCGGTCGCCCAACAAGGACGGCGTCTGTTCGCCCGCCGAGGCGGTGCGCTACGAGCAGGACGGCGACGTCCTGGTGTCAAAGCTCAACGGCTATACCATCAACCATTTCGAGGCTGGCGAGGAAGCGGGCTATCCGACGCTGTGCAAGGGGCGCTTCAAGGCTCTCGGCAAGGCTGGGCACCTGTTCGAGGATCCGGTCAGCCTGGATGCCACCGCCCTGGTGCCCGATCTGGCCGCCGCCGGTGTCGGGGCGCTGAAGGTGGAGGGGCGCCAGCGCGGCAAGGCCTACGTGGCCGCCGTCGTACGCGGCCTGCGCGAGACCCTCGACGCCCTGGCCGAAGGGCGGACCCCGGTGTCCGGCGGGGCCGCCGCCGGGTTCGCCGAGGGCGGTCGCTCGACCGAAGGCGCCTACCGCCGCACCTGGCGCTGACCTCTAGGAGATTCCGATGACCCGTTCCCCGCGCCTGACCCTCGGGCCGCTTTTGTACAACTGGTCGGCGGACCGCCGGTTGGCCTTTTATCGCCGCATCGCCGAGGAGGCGCCCATCGACGAGGTGGTGCTGGGCGAGGTGGTCTGCGCCAAGCGGACCCCGTTCCTGCGCGAGGCCACCCTGGAAGCGGCGCGGCTTCTGACCGAGGCCGGGAAGCGGGTGATCTTCGCTACCCTGGCCCTGCCGGTGCTTCCCAAGGAACGCGAGGATGTCGCCGGGATCTGCGCCCTGTCCGAGGACGGCGCGCTGGTCGAGGCGTCGGAAGCCGGAGCCTTGGCCCAATTGCGCGGGCGTCCGCATCGCGTCGGCCCGTTGTTCAATACCTACAACGGCGGCACCCTGGGCGTGCTGGCCGCCAACGGCGCCGAGGCGGTCTGCCTGCCGTGGGAGTTGGACATGACCTCGGTGCGCCATATCGCCGCCGCCGCCCGCGACCTGGGCGTCACGGTCGAGGTACCGGTGTTCGGCACCATGCCGCTGGCCATTTCCGCCCGCTGTTACCACGCCCGCGCCCATGGCCTGGCCAAGGACGGCTGCCAGTTCGTCTGCGGCGAGGATCCGTCGGGCATGGCGGTGACGACCCTGGATGGGCAGGACTTCCTGCGCGTCAACGGCACCCAGACCCTGTCCGAGGCGATCCTGACGGTGGCGTCGGAGGTGTCGTCCTTGGTCGACGCCGGTGTCGGCGCGTTGCGGTTGATGCCCGAGGACCTGGACATGGTCGCCGTCGCCCGTCTCTACCGCGACTTGCTCGACGGGGCGGTGACGCCCGCCGAGGCCGAAGAGGGCCTGAAGGGCCTTCTGGAGGGGCGGCGTCGGGCCAACGGCTATCTTCTGGGGGCGCCGGGCGACGCCTGGAAGGCCGCCGCCGCCCTGGCCTGAGCGGGCGGCCCGGTGGCGCCGGGCGGCGAGGCGCCTCAGTCCAGCGGCGGCGTCCGGTAAAGGGTGATCCGTAGGCCGCCGTGGGGCACCGGGGGACCGGCGGGCTCCAGGGGCAGCCCGGCGGCGCGGGCCAAGTCGGCTTCGCTGGTGACCAGACCGACACGCCATCCGGAGAAGCGACCGCGCAGGGTCTCGCCCAGGGCCTTGTAAAGCGGTGTCAGCGTCTTGCGGTCGCCGATCCGGTCGCCGTAGGGCGGGTTGACCATGACCAGGCCGGGCGGCCCGTCCGGCGGCGTGAACTCGCAGATGCTTCGCTGCTGGAAGGTCACGCGATCGGCGATCCCGGCCCGGTCGGCGTTGGCGCGGCTCATGCGGACGGCTCCGGCGTCGCGGTCGCTTCCGAAGGCCTGGGCCTCGGAGCGTTGGGGCGCGGGGGCCTCCTTGAGTGCGGTCCATGCCTCGGCGTCGAACCCGGCCAGATGCTCGAAGGCGAAGGCGCGGGAGCGACCGGGATGCAGTCCGGCGGCGATTTCCGCCGCCTCGATGACGAAGGTGCCGGACCCGCACATGGGATCGGCGACGGTCTGTGTCCCATCATGGCCGCATTGACGCAGGAACAGGGCGGCCAGGGTCTCGCGCAGGGGGGCCTTGGCCACTTCCTGCTTGTGGCCGCGCCGGTGCAGGGGGGCGCCGGAGGTGTCCAGGCTGATGGTGCACAGGTCGTCGTCGATGCGGACCTTGACCGTCACCGCGGCGTCGTCGCCGCGGGTCGTCGGGGCACCAAGGGTTTCCTTGATGGCGCGCTCCACGCGCTGCGCCGCCGCCCCGGCGTGATAGATGCGGGACTTGCGGCAATCCGCCTCGACGCGGATCGGCAGGTCGGGGCGCAGGACCTCGGCCCACGCGACCCGCCGCGCCCGCTTGTCCAATTGCGCCAGATGCAGGGCGCGAAAGGACGCCACGCGGACCAGGACGCGGCTGGTGCCGCGCAGCGCCAGATTGGCGCGCCACACCTCCCGCCAATCGCCTTGGACCGTGACGCCGCCGGGGACGGCCGCGGGGGCGGCGAACCCGGCCTCCGCGGCTTCGGCGGCGAGGACGGCTTCGAGGCCCGGCGGGGCGGCCAGGAAGATTTCGAAGAGGGATGGATCTGTCATGGCGCCTGCATATCCCGCCGAACCCCGAGCGTCGATACCCTTTCGCGGCCGGACGGACGGTTTCTCGGGGCAGGGGGCGTTTCTCAGGGCAGGGGGTCGCGGGGCGCGATGTTCAGCCAGACGCGGATGGTTGTGCCGTCGCCTTCCGTGCTGTCGATGGTCAGCCAGCCGCCGTGCAGTTCGGCGATGCGGCGCACGATGGCCAGACCGACGCCGGAATGGGCCTCGTCCTTCGGGCCGAGCCTGCGGAACAGGCCGAAGACGTGGTCCGCGTAGGCGGTGTTGAAGCCTCGTCCGTTGTCGCGGAGGCGGACATGGGCGGAGCCGTCCTCGTCGGCCATGGCGTCGATGGTCACTTCCAGCGGCTGGCCGGGGCGGGCGGCCATGAGGGCGTTCTTGAGCAGTTCGGTGAACAGCACCAGCAAGGCCTGATGGTCGCCGGGGATGGTCGGCAGGTCGTCCCAGGTCACGGTCCCGGGCAGACCCGTCTCCGCCTTGGCGTCCTGAACCGCCTGATGCATCAGCTTGTCCAGGTTTACCAGTTCGGCGTTCGGCGGCGCGAGCCCGATTTCGGTGAACCGCAACAGGTCCCCGACCATTCGGTAGAGGCGCTTGGCGCCGTCATGGACGGCCTGGAGGTCCCGCAGAATCTCTGGGTCCTGATCGCTCAGGCGGCGGTGCAGGATGGTGCTCAGCAGACTGACCTCGCGCGCCGGTTCCGCCAGATCGTGGGCGGCTGCCTGGGCGATTTGCACCAACTCGCGGTTTATGCGGGCCAGATCCTGGCTGGTGCGCAGCAAATGTTCGCGGGCTACTTCCTCGTCGGTCATGTCCTGGTGGACGGCGACGATCTTGGGAACGCCGCCCTGCTCGAAGACGGCGGCGCCCATCAGGGCGGTTCCCGGTGTCCCGTCGGCGCGGCGGAAACGGTATTTCAGGCCCCGCACCAGTCCATCCGCCTTCAGTCCGGCGATCATCTTGGGGCGGACGCCCGGATCGGTGATCAGGCGGATCTGCTTGGCGTCGCGTCCGATCAACTCGTCGCGCTTGTACTGGGTGATCCGCTCGAAGGCCGGATTGACGTCGATATAGGTGCCGTCGTCGAAGGCCGACAGGCTCATGGGGACCGGAGATGCCCGGAACATCTGCCGGAAGCGGCCTTCGGACTCCCGCAGATCGGTGATGTTGACGCCGATGGAGACGATGTGGACCGGGGCCCCTGGCTCGGACGCCAGGGTGCTGTGCCAACGGATGGTGTGCCGACGCCCGGAGCGGGACTGGATGACGTTTTCGAAGGGCAGCGGCGGCACGACGCCGCTGGTGATCAGGCGCTGGAGCTCCTGGCGGACCGTCGGACGATCCTCTTCGGGGATCACCAGGTCGAACCAGTCCGCGTGGCGCATCTCGTCCAGAGACCTTTCCAGGAGGGCTGTTCCCGCCGGGTTCAGGTAGAGCGTGTGGGCGCTTTCATCCAGGGCGACGAAGATCAATTCCGACCCATGGAGCAGCCTCAATTCCGCCGCCAGGGGCCAGTTGCGCTCCAGTTCCGCCATGTCCCGATGTGTCTGCCGCAAGGACACGGTTTTCGCCCCAGTGATGAGTCAGACTCCCCTTTGTCATTAGACATCATATGTCCTGAACGGGTGTCCGGCAAAGAGGTTCATTGGAACGAGGGGGCGACCCAAAAGAACAGCCCGGCGGATCAAGCCGCCGGGCGAAAGTGAACGATGACCAATTATTTCTTGATGGCGATCTTTGTTCAGTGGCTGACCGCGCCCTCCGCTCCCAGGCCGGTTTGCGACCGGACATACTGGGCGGCGAAAGCCTCCTTCTCCCGCTGCGCGGTCTCGGAGCGATCGGTGACCGAGAAGAACCAGATGGCGGCGAAAGCGGTCGGAATGGAGAAGATGGCCGGGTGCTGATAGGGGAAGATCGGCGACTCGAAGCCCAGGATCTGCACCCAGATGGTCGGTCCCAGGATGACCAGGGCCAGGGCCGTGAACAGGCCGATGAAGCCGCCGACCAGGGCGCCGCGCGTGGTGCAGCCGCGCCACATCATGGACAGGATGAGCACCGGGAAGTTGGACGATCCGGCGATGCCGAAGGCCAGCCCCACCATGAAGGCGATGTTCTGCTTTTCGAACAGGATGCCGAGCGCCACGGCGATGACGCCCATGCCCAGCGTGGCGATGCGGGTCACGCGCAGTTCCTTGACCTCGCTGACCTCGCCCTTCTTGAAGACGGAGGCATAGAGGTCGTGCGACACCGCCGAGGCTCCGGCCAAGGCCAGACCGGCGACGACCGCCAGGATGGTGGCGAAGGCGACGGCGGAAATGAAGCCGAAGAAGACGTCGCCGCCGACGGCCTTGGCCAGATGCATCACGGCCATGTTGCTGCCGCCCCGGATGGCGCCGTCGGCGTCCAGGAAGTCGGGGTTGGTGCTGACGATGACGATGGAGGACAGGCCCAGGACGGCGACCACCAGGAAGAAGTAGCCGATGAAGCCGGTGGCGTAGACGACCGACTTGCGGGCTTCCTGGGCGTTGCCGACGGTGAAGAAGCGCATCAGGATGTGCGGCAGACCGGCGGTGCCGAACATCAGCGCCATGCCCAGCGAAATGGCCGACACCGGGTCGGCCAGCAGGCCGCCGGGGGCCATGATGGCGTCACCGTTCTTGTGGACCTCGACGGCCTTGGTGGCCAGGGCCTCGATGTTGAAGCCGAACATGGACAGCGCCATGATCGCCATGAAGGTTCCGGCGAACAGCAACAGGCAGGCCTTGATGATCTG
>CAZFRK010000040.1:12739-14763 GCA_964521375.1 uncultured Rhodobacterales bacterium | reverse complement strand
ATGCTACGGGAAACTCACCCTCCGTGTGGACCGGTTTTCGGGGAGAAGGTCAAATCCGCTTCCAAACGCGGAGGGGGTCCAGACCCATGCGCTACTGGCATCCGATGACCGAGGAAAGTCTCAATCCGCTTCCAAACGCGGAGGGGGTCCAGACTCCCCCCTCTCAAACATCTTGTCAAGACTATAGAGGATTGGCGGCTTTCCAAGGGGTTCCCGATTTTCATTTGTACACGATGTATTCAGGGCTGGGATTTTTCAGCCATTTTTCGCGTAATCATAAGAAAAAACTGATGAAAAAGTGTTTTCCAAGGGGTCAGGGCGAAAGAGCCTCCGTGACGCGGGCGATCAGGTCGTCTGGTGGAGGGGCGGGCGCGCGGCCCCAGAAGCCCTGGCGCGGCAGGGCGCCGCCCGACCAGCCGTCCGGATAGGCGTCGGTCCGCGCCTTGATGACCGCTCCGGGGCCATAGACGTTGGCCTCGTCGGGCGACAGCAGGGCGACGACCTCCGGGGGGCGGGGGGCGTCGTCCGGTCGAAGGGCCAGGCGGTCCATGACGGGGGCCGAGCGGTTGTGCGGCAAATGGACGATCAGCAGCCTGCCGTCGAGGGTAGTTCGGGCCTGGGACAGGGCCTGGGCGGCGCTTTCGTCCTCCCAGGGGGTGATCCCTTGGGCGCGGCGGTCGGCGGCCCGTATGGCCTCCATCTCGCTCCGGGTCGCGCCCAGGGCGCGCATTTCCTCGACATGGCCGCGGTCGTTGGCGGCGACCAGGGTGAAATGCCGTGTCCAGGCGGAGGCGGGGCACCGGAGAAGGTCGAACACCTGCTCCAGCGCCGTGGGGGCGGTGGCCCCGGCCCGGTCGCCGTGATGGTCGACGAACAGGCAGGCCTCCGGCAGGGGGAGGTCGCCCGGCGGCAGCTCCACCAGGACGGGGACGAGGCCGTCGGCGACGGCGCGGCGGATGTCCCGGGCATAGAGGTCCGCCGTGGCGCCCCAGGGCGGTCGGTGGTCCACCAGATGGTCGGGACCGAGCGCGTCGTCGACCAGGGCGGCGATGGTTTCCATCTCCAGGTCGCGCCCGCCCAGGCAGAACAGCAGGGACTGGGGCGCTGGGCGCGACGGTCGCGGCGTCGTCTCGGGGGTGTCCCTGGTCATGGCGTCAGGATGCGTCCAGCAGGTCATAGGCGCCCAGGCCCAGGGAGGCATGAGATCCGGCGTGGGCTTGGGCGCCGAGGACGAGAAGGGGCATCAGCGGGCCGAGGTCTCCGGCCAGGACGAGGTCTCCGACGAAACCGCCGACGGTCAGCGTTCGTCCGCCTTGGCGGCGGGAAGTGCGATCCCACGTCCGCGGGGTCAGCGCGTCGGCGTCCGCCCGCAGGCGGGTGGCGGTGGCCTTCAGGCTCTTCCAATCGGCCCGCACGTCCAGGCCCATCCAGCGGGCGAGACCCGAAACGCGATTGCCGAGGCCGGTCAGAAGGGACACCGGGTTCAGTCCCGCCGCGCGCTCGCGGCGCAAGATGACGGGGGTGCGGAATCGCAGGACGATCTGCGTCGGGGCCAGGGGCGGCAGGCACGGCGGGGGGAGGCGTTCGATGCGGCGGTCGACGGGTTCCAGGCTTCGGGGGGCGCCGCGCCCGTTGGAAATGCCCCCTCTTAGCGCCGCCACGAAGGCTTCGGACGCGGGGGCCATCCAGGCGTCCGAGGCCTGCCCGAACAGCAGGAGGCGGATGCCGATCAGGCGCGGGTCGTCCAGGGGATGGGCTTCGATCACCCAAGGCTTGGGGACGGGAAGTCCCGGCGCGAGGAGGCCCTGGTCCCGAAACAGGCCGTCCAACGCGCACGGCGGCGTCCAGGGGCACGGCTTTCCGCCCAGGGCCTCGGAAGAGGCGCCCCGCATCAGGGCGTTCCCCCAGGCCCCGCGCAGGCGGCCCGGCAGGGCGGCGGAGGTGTCGAGGCCCTCGGCGCCGACGCACAGGATATCGCACGCCGTCACCTCCCACCGCGCGGGAAAGTCGCCCAGGGCGACCGG
>CAZFRK010000040.1:0-12729 GCA_964521375.1 uncultured Rhodobacterales bacterium | reverse complement strand
GGCGCGGGCATGTCGACCGCCCGAAACGGTCCGTTTCGCGGCGTCGCGCGGGGGAGGGGCGGATGGGGCGACAGGCGGCATGGGGTGGCGATCCGGGACTCTTCTCATGGGGTGGGCGACCCTTGATGCCACCGATGCTAGCATTTTCGGCGCGGGAGCACACGGTCTTCGCCGCTTGGAGATCGCGGTCGGTCAGGAGGTCCCGAGAGTCCCTCACGCGGTGGGCCGCGGTACCAGCACTTCGCCCAGGGAACGGCAGACGGTGGTCCAGTCGAAGCGGCGCCGGGCCTCGTCGGGGGGGGCGATGTCCGCCGTCATGGCGCGGCGCAGGGCGTCCAGGGCCTGGGCCTTGGTCCGGTAGACGTGGACGTTGGGCAGGTCGTAGAAGGGCTGGTTGGCCGGGCAGGCGGGCAGCACCACATGGCGCCCGGCGACCAACGCCTCCGCCGTCGTCGAGCAGAGGACCTCAGACAGGGAGGGATTGAAGAAGACGCGATAGTCCGCCATGACCTCCCACGGGCTGGCCGTCGGACCAAGGAAGCGCGCGGGAGAGCCGGTCTTCGCCGCCATTCGGCGGATGGCGTCCGCGTCGGGGCCGTCGCCGTAGATGTCGATGGGCTCGTCCAGGTGGGCCGCCGCCTCGACGACCTCGTCCAGGGCCTTGTCCCAGGTCAGGCGGCCCAGGAAGTAAATGCCCCGGTTGCCCGCAGGGACCGGTGGCACTTGGGCGAAGGCGTCGAGGACGCCCGTCACTTGCCGCCACTGGAGGATGTCTTCCAGGCCGCCCAGGTCGATCGCCGGGGAGAGCGGGACGATGATGTCGGTGTAGGCCCGCATCAACCGCTTGTGGTTCCACTCCACCATGCGGGCGAAAAGGGCGAGGTCGGGGCGCCCGCGGCGGCGAATGTAATGGCCGTAGTTGGTCATCACGATGCCCAGCACTGTGTCGGCCTTCATGCGGCGGCGCGACGACGACACCGGCAGCCAGCGGAAGTGTTCGGGTTCCTGGATCAGGATGGCCTTGGCCGGGGGCGCGGCGGCGAAGGCGTCCTCGGTGATGAAGATGCTGAACATGGTCTTCGAAAAGACGCCCTTGAAGAAAAAGATCTCGGGCAGGGGCGGCACGCCGAGGCGGCGGGCCTCGGCCCGAGTCCAGGCCGCCTGATCGTCCGGGGAGTGGAAGAGAACCTCGCCCCACAGGCGTTTCTGGGACGCGGCGCCCAGCCACGGGAGGCCGTAGGCGACCTTGTAGCCCAGGGCGGCCAGACCCCCCGCATGCCAGACCGAGAACAGGGACGGGCCGGTCCGCCAGGGCAGGGCGGCCGAGGTCAGGATCACGATGTCCACGGGCGGTACCTGATCGCGGGCCTTGGGCAAGGGGGCGGCGGGCATGACCTAAGCTCTTGTTTGTAATGTAACAGTCGTCTGTGGCAATGCGTTGACAATCGGCCTTTAGCGCATGGACGTTCAGCAATTCCCGTGAAACGATGCTGCCCGATCAAGGCTTCCTGGTCGGCGCAGTTTTCAGGCGTCCGCCGTGGGGACGCAACAGGACTCTTACGGCTGTCAGGATATTCGACCGTGCAGGCAAGAAACGTTCTCGTGACCGGCGGCGCCGGATATATCGGCAGTCATGTGTGCAAGGCCCTGGCCGAGGCGGGCTGGACGCCGGTCACCTTCGACAACCTGTCGAACGGGCATGACTGGTCGGTGCGCTGGGGACCGCTGGAGGTGGGCGACATCCGCGACCGCGACCGCCTGCGCGCCGTGGTCAAGGCCTATCGGCCCGAAGGCGTCTTGCATTTCGCCGGGCGCATCGAGGTCGGGGAATCCTTGCAGGCGCCCTATGACTTCTACGACGTGAACGTCAACGGCACGCTCTGCCTGCTGGGTGTCATGGCCGAGGCGGGTGTCGAGGCGCTGATCTTTTCCAGCACGGCGGCGACCTACGGCGTCCTCGAGACCGTGCCGGTGCGCGAGGGCCATCCCCGCGCGCCGATCAATCCCTACGGCCAGTCCAAGCTGATGGCCGAACAGATCATCGCCGACATGGGGGCGGCCGCGGGCACGCGCTGGTCGTGCCTGCGCTACTTCAACGCCGCCGGGGCCGACCCGGATCGCGAAATCGGCGAGGCCCACCGCAACGAGACGCATCTGATCCCGCTGGCGATCGAGGCGGCGCGGGGGCTGCGGACGGTCTTTTCCGTCTTCGGAACCGACTATCCGACCCCCGACGGGTCGTGCATCCGCGACTTCATTCACGTCACCGATCTGGCGCGGGCGCATGTCCTGGCCTTCCAGCGGCTGCTGGACGGCGGCGCCTCGACCTCCTTCAACCTGGGGACCGGCACCGGGGCGTCGGTCCTGGAAGTCCTGGACGGCCTGGAAACGGTGACCGGCCTGCGCGTTCCGACGGAACTGCGGGACCAGCGGGCGGGCGATCCTCCGGCCCTGGTCGGCGATCCCGCCAAGGCCATCGAGGCCCTGCGCTGGACCCCTCGGCGCAGCGACTTGACGACCATCCTC
This sequence comes from uncultured Rhodobacterales bacterium, assembly GCA_964521375.1. GTDB lineage: Bacteria > Pseudomonadota > Alphaproteobacteria > Rhodospirillales > Rhodospirillaceae > CAZFRK01. Next base: position 10,203 of record CAZFRK010000040.1, on the reverse strand, counting down.
GCCGATGCCTGGACCTGGCACACCGGCGCCTTCTTCAACACCTCGGCCTTCGTCGCCTGACGCGACGCCGCCGCCGGAGGCATGGACCGTGATCGACAAGGCCTTTTTCGAGGCGAACCCGGTGATCTATTTCCGGGATTACGCCGTTTCGATGGGTGTGTTCCTGGCCGCCTTCGTCTGGGGGCTACAGGCGGACTGGCCGCTGGTGGTGGTCGCCTGGGCCTTCGCGGCGGCTTTCCTCGCCCGCCTCGGCATCTTCGGCCACGAGCTGTCCCATCGTCCCGACGATCCGCGGATGACGCTGTTCTATTGGGTCTGGCACCTGACGGTGGGGGCGATGATCCTGGTCCCCGTCGCCCGCTTCGTGGGGCCGCATAAGACCCACCACACGACCGGCGTCTTCCGGACCAAGGACGACCCGCAATACCTTCTCCTGCGTAGCAGTGGGGCGGTGGCCGTCTTCGTCCTCGTGGTCCTGCCGTTGGTGACGCCCATCTACACCTTGTTCCAGGCGATCGTCGCCAGCATCGGTGGCATGCGGCTGGAAGAGGCCCTGGACCGCTTCACCTGGCGGGTGTTCAAGTTCTCCGTCAGCACGCCGCTGCCCGAGAACCGGAAGCCGGAAGTGGTGTGGCTGTCGCGCTATTACCTCTGCGTGGTGGGCGCCTTCGCCTATTTCGTGCCGCAGGGGCTGCCGTTCTATTACACCGTTCTGGTCGGGGCGTGGCTGGTCGTCGTCCTGCGCATCCCGTTGGAGCATGAATTGGAGCGCCACGCCGAAAGCTCCGACAGCGAAGACCAGATGCGCGACAGCTTCACCGTGGAAACGCCCCTGGCCCTGCTGATCCAGCCCATCGGCTTCCGCTACCACACGGCCCATCACATGTACCCAGCCGTGCCCTATCACAACCTGCCCGTCGTGCATCGCCTGTTGAAGGAAACCGTGCCGGGCTACGGCGACAGCGTGGTCTCCTATTGGACGGCCATCCGGGGGCCGAAGCCGGCCCCCCGGCGGACGCCCGAAGCGCCCCTCACCAACGGCTAGTCGCCCCTTTCGCGCCCAAGCAAAATGCCAGGAGCCTGTCCCCTCCATGAAGAAGACCATCCAGGACATCGCGGATGCCATGCATGCCGCCGTGCCCGAAGCCAGTTTCGCGGTGCGTTTCTGGGATGACGACGTCTACGCCATCGGCGAGGCGCCCGCCTTCACGCTGTGGTTCAAGGACAAGAAGGCGGCCTCGCGCGTCATCGCCGACGGCTTCATGGGGTTCGGCGAGTCCTACATGACCCGCGCGATCGAGGTCGAAGGCGACATTCAACTGCTGTTCCGGCTGGGCTTCGCCGTCGGCTACACCGAGCACAAGATGTCGCTGGGCCTGAAGATCCGCATCGTCATCCTCTATATCCTCAAGCAGAACACCCTGGCCGGATCGCGCAAGAACATCGCCCACCACTACGATGTCGGCAACGAGTTCTACCGACGCTTCCTTGGCCCCACCATGGCCTATACCTGCGCCTATTACGAAACGCCGGACCGCACCCTGGAGCAGGCCCAGACCGCCAAGCTGGAACTGGCCTGCCGCAAGCTGCGCCTGAAGGAAGGCGAGCATGTCGCCGAACTGGGCTGCGGCTGGGGCGGGTTCCTGATCTACGCCGCCCAGAACCATGGCATCACCGGCGTCGGCGCCACCTTGTCCAAGGAACAGGTGGACTACGGCAACAAGCGTATCGCCGAGCTTGGTCTTCAGGACCGCGTTCGCGTCGAGATGATGGACTACCGCGAGCTGGAAGGGACCTACGACAAGGTCGTCTCCATCGGCATGATGGAGCATGTGGGCATCCGCTTCGTTCCCGGCGCCTTCAAGAAGATCAAGTCCCTGCTCAAGCCGCGCGGCATCGGCCTGGTGCACACCATCGGCAATGACATCCTGCGCCCCGCGGATCCCTGGTTCGACAAGTACATCTTCCCCGGCGGTCAGGTTCCGCCGCTGTCCATGCTGATCGACGGCGTGTGCGACAACGGCATGAACGTGGTGGACGTGGAAAACCTGCGGCTCCACTACGAACTGACCCTGTTCCATTGGCTGGAGAACTATCTGGCCAACGAAGAGTGGATCCGCGAGACCTACGACGACGTCTTCTTCCGCACCTACAGGCTCTACCTGGAGGTCTGCGCCGCCTCCTTCCGCTACGGCGACAACCGCCTGTTCCAGGTGCTCTTCACCAACGGCCTGAGCGACCTCGTGCCGCTGACCCGCGACGACCTCTACAGGCCGCTGGGATGACGGAGACCCCGGTGGAGACCCAGGGGGAGACCGGCGCCCAGGCCGCGGCGCGGACGCATGTGGTCGTCTTCTACACGGTGGCGGGCGGCGGACATGTCGCCGCCGCCAACGCCCTGCGCGACATCCTGGAAGCCACGGGCGACTACCGGGTGACGCTGGTCAACCCCTACGCCGACCTGGTACCGCATCTGGACCTGTGGGGACGGCTGACGGGGCGGTCGTCCGAGGAGATCTACAACCAGACCATCATCCGCGAAGGCAAGACGGGGCTGTTCTGCCTCGGCTACTACGCCGGGGTGGTGCTGAACCTGCGCATGGTCCACGCCAAGGCCCAGGCCGTCATCGGCGCCTATCTGGAAGAGCAGGCGCCGGATCTGGTGATCAGCGTCATTCCCATGCCCAACCGCATCATTTTCGACGCCCTGCGCGACTACAAGGCCCGCGGTTCGGGGCGCGACCATGCGCGGGCCGCGGTCCTGATCACCGACTGGACGGAATACGGGCGGCACATCTGGTTCCCCAAGGGAGACGACTACGCCGCCATTTGCGGCACCGAGGACGCCTATCGGCGGGCTCGTTCCTATAAGGCCCTGGCCGGGCGCGTCCATCGAACCCAGGGGCTTCTGCTCAAGCCGTCCTTCAGCGCCGGACCGCCCCCCGACAAGGCGGCGGCCAAGGCGGCCCTGGGGCTGGACCCGGCGCGGCCGGTGATCTGCATGCTCTACGGCGGCCAGGGAAGCTGGCGGATGCGCGACATGGGAGCGGCGCTGGCCGAGATGAAGCCCGACGCGCAGGTGGTTTTCCTCTGTGGTCATCATCGGGAGCTGGCGACCGCCCTGGAGGCCGAGGACTGGCCCTTCCCGGCCCGTGCCCTGGGGTTCACCGATCAGGTTCCGGCCTACCTCGGGGCGTCCGACATTTTCGTCGGCAAGCCGGGACCGGCCAGCGTCAGCGAGGCTCTGAGCTTCGGCCTTTATATGATGCTGGACCGTACCATGGCATTGCCGCAGGAAACCCCGGTCCTGAGCTGGGTTCGACGGGCCGGAGCCGGGGTGCCCTTTAAGGGGGCGGCGGATTTCCGGCGTGGTTTGGCCGATCTTTTGGCCCTCGTGAAGCAGGGCGGCGGACATCCCGAGGCACGCGCCAATACCGCCTCTGCCGAAATCCCGGCGATCATCGCCGCTATTCTGGACGGGGCTTGACCGCGCCCCGTTTGCGACGCGATCAGATCAGGCCGCTCCAGAAGGCCGCGCCGCCGGCGAAGAAGTGCAGGATGGTGACCCCGGCCAGATTGCGGTGGCGCAGGTAAACGGCGCCGAACAACAGGCCCGACAGGATGGTCACCATGACCGCCATGAAGCCGAAATGGATGTGGAAGACTCCGAACAGGGTCGACGCCAAGACCACCGACCGCAGCCCCGTCTTGTCGCCCAGGAAGCGTTGGAACGACGACTGAAGCAGGCCGCGGGCGACCAGTTCCTGAAGGACGCTGTGGAAGAAGTAGCCGGTCGTCGGCCCCCATTCAGCGGGCACCGGCGTGCCGCTGTGCAGGCCCGTTACCCGCAGCACCCAGGCGGCCCCGAAGGCGATGGCCATCAGCGCCACCGAAAAGAGGCAGCCCTCGACGACGGACTTCTTCATCCCCTCGGTGGTCAGGCCCATGTCCTTGAGCGGGATCTTCATCTTCCAGACGGCCACCGAAGTCGGCGCCAGGATAATGAGCAGATAGACCCAGGCGAAGGTCGGCGTGAAGACGTCGATCTTCAGGATGTTCTTGGCAAGGATGTCGTTGACCAGCATGCCGATGGTCATCAGGCCCAGGGCATAGATGAAGAACTGGCCGAAGTGCTGCCGCTCCTTGATCGCCGCCATCTCGCGCTCGGTGGCGGCGATGTATTGGTCGGTCTGCTTGCGCATGCGGTCGGTGACGGCGATCGCCAGACTGCTGCGGATGTCGGCCAGGATGCGGTGGCCGTTGGGCAGCGCCAGGATGTCGGCCGGGTCGATTTCGGCCAGACGGCAATCCGTTTCGGCGCGCGCCGAGGCGGAGCGGGGCTGGCCGTCGAGAAGGGCCATCTCGCCCAGGGTCATGCCCGGGGTCAGGGTGGCGAGAACCCGCTCCCCCGTGCCGTCCAGAATGGGGCGGAAGACGGCGACGGAGCCGCTCTCGATCAGATAGAGGGAGTTGGTCCGATCCCCTTCGGCCATGATCGGCGTGCCCGCCGCGATGGTGCGGACCCGCATGGCTTTCCGACCCGCCTCGATCGTTTCGGGCGTCAGCCCTTGCAGCAGGCGTTCGAAGCCGTGCAGGGGGGCGGCGTCGGCGGGCGGCGCGCCCTGGGTGGCTTCGGAGGACGGGGCGGAGGTGTTCGAGGCCATGCGTCTGTCCTGATGCGGAGGGCTAGGAGGAGAGGTCCGGCGGCGCCTTGTGCAGGGTACGGCCCGCCAGATAGAAGGCCACGACGGCGGGCATCAGGGCAATATGATAGGTCGCGTAAAGCCCCAGGCCCGCCAGTCCCTCTCCGCCCGTCAGCGGGATGGCCGAGGCGGCGAAGGTGATGACGATTCCGGCGATCATCGCCAAGGACCCTCCACCGTCGCGCAGGGCGAACAGGTTCAAGGCCAGCACGAACAGCAGGGCGGCGGAATAGCCGCCGATGACGATGAAGAAATTGTCCGACAGGAAGACCGCGACGGCGACCGCCGCCGCCGTCGGCGCGGCGACGGTCACGGCGATCCGCCCGCCCGTCCGGCCCAGGAGTTGACGGGCGGCGGTCATCACGAACAGCAGGGAGACGACGGCCACCAGCGCCCGGTTAATGCTCATCAGAAGGGGGTGCAGGGGATGGGCCACCGGCTCGTAGAACCCGTGGTCGACGGCGCCCACCAGGAAGGTGAGGGCGGTGAAGGTCATGGTCCAGGCCCACAACCAGGCTGGGGAGCCTCGGCGCATGTCGGCCTGGAACAGCAGGCCCGCCGCGAAGGCCTGGAAGCAGGCCAGCAGGACGTCGGTCATGGCCGACAAGGCGAGGTCGGTAAGCACGAAACGGTCTCCCGGATGCGCTGTGGGGATGCGACGGCGACGATCACTTCGATGTAGCATGACGCCGCCGTCGCGCGCTATCGGGCACCCGCTCCGGGCAGTGTTTCTGTCGCCTTGGACACTTTGGTTGTCCGCGCGTCACAGAACGGCGGACCCCATTGAGGAGGCGCGTGAGTCGTGCCATCACTAAAGATTAAACGCCCGTTCCTCGGTCTGTGTCGTTTCCCCGCCTCCCGGTCGCGGTTCGGCCCCCGTCCGGGGGCCGTCTTGGAGTATCGCCCCCGTGGGACACCTGCGTTCCCCCGCGCCGTCGGCGTCCCCGCCGCGCCTTCTGATCATCCTGAACCGTCGCGCCGCCCGGAAACGCTTCCGGCGGTTCCAGGAGGTCCTGTCCTTGCTCGACGCGGTCGGGTGCGCCTATGAGGTCAAGGAGATCCTGGCCGAAGGCGACGCCGCCCGCCATGTCGCGGCGGTCGATCCGGCGACCGTCGACCGTATCGCGCTGGCCGGTGGGGACGGCACCATCAACGACGCCATCAACGGGGTGCGCGCCGACACGCCGCCCTTGGGACTGATCCCCCTCGGCACGGCCAACGTCCTGGCCCATGAAATCGGCCTGCGGACGGACCCCGCGACCATCGCCCGGGTCCTTCTGGCGGGCGAGGTCGTGCCCGTGGTGCCCGGCACGGTCAACGGGCGCCGCTTCATGATGATGGCCAGCGCCGGATTCGACGCCCATGTGGTGCGCGGCGTCGGGGGAGACCTCAAACGCCGCGTCGGCAAGATCGTCTACGCCCTGTCGGCGCTGCGCCAGTTGCTCCGCTACCCTTGTCCCCACCTGGCGGTGACCGTAGACGGGCAGCCGGTGACGGCGGCGACCGTGGTGGTGTCGCGCGGGCGCCTCTACGGGGGCCGCTTCGTCATGGCGCCGGAGGCCAGCCTGGAGCGGGAGGAGCTTTTCGTTTCCTTGTTCCGGCGGCGCGGGCGTCTCGCCATGGCGGGCTATTCCGCCGCCCTTCCCTTGGGATTGCTCAATCGCTGGTCGTTGATCGGCCATGTCACGGCGCGATCGGTGGAGGTCGGCGACCGCCACGGCGACCCGGTGCAGATCGACGGCGACATCCTGTCGGCCTTGCCCGCCCGCTTCGGGCTGGCCGAGGTGCCGGTTCAGTTGATCGTGCCGCCGGGATCGGTCGGGCCAGGGGGCAGGGCCGAGGACGGGGTCGGGGCGGACGGCTCGACCACGAAGACGACTTGCCGCGAAAAGTCGTACGGCGCGTAGCGGAAGCTTTCCGCGGCGACTTCGCGCAGCGACAGCCCCGCGAACAGCGCGGTCCAATCCTCGCGGCGCAGGAAATTGTAGGGCAGGGCGACGCCGTAGGGCTTGTTGCCCAGGTAGTCGGACAGGGTCAGGACCCAGCGATCCAGCGGCGTCACCCAGTCGTGATCCTTGATCAGGACGCGGTGCCGCGACACGCGCGCGGCCTCGGCGAGCAGCCGTTCCGGATGGTGCGTGTGATGCAGCACGTCGATCAGGGTGACGAGGTCGAAGGCGCCGTCGTCGAAGGGCAGGTGCTCGCCGTCGAAGGGGACGGTGGGGACGCGCGGGGCGTCCTGGAGCAGCACGTCGACGCCCTGGACCGAGGCGGCGCCGCCCTGTGTCATCATGTGCTCGGCGATCCGTCCGTCTCCGGAGCCGACGTCCAGAACGCTGGCGCCCGCGGGAACGTGGGGGGCCAGGAAGGACGGCAGGCGCCGGGCGCGGCCCTGGGCCATCGGCGAGGCGTTCCAAAGCTTCAGCAAGGAGGTAATCATCGGGCCTCGTCCGCCGTCCGGTCGCTGGCGCGGTTTTCGCTCCAGTGCGGCGTCCTGTCTATACGAAGCGTCCGGTGGATGCCATCGGCGCGGCGCCGCTTGCGTCCGGCCCGTCAAAATCCCCGTCCGTCAGACGCCCGGATAGACGTAGTGGCCGCGTGGGGCGGCGTCCAGGCAGTCGTGAAGCATGGCCTGGAACAGGCGCTCGGCGCGGTTCATGGCGGCGCGGGGGTTGGTGATCATGAAGATGTCCACCGCCGGAGGATCGTCGTAGGGCGGCAGGCGCCATAGAAGCCCGTCCTCGACGTCGCGCTCGACCACATGGATGGGCAACGGGCCGATGCCCAGCCCGGCCATGATCATGCGGCGCACTTCCTCCAGGTTGATGCTCTTGCCGATCAGCCGTCCCGTCAGCTTCTGGGTTTCGCGCAGGACGGCGATGGCGCTCAGGGCGTCGGACAGGCGGTCGGTCTCGAAGGAGACGAAGGTCTCGCGGCGCAGGTCGTCCATGGTCAGGTTGCGGCGTCCGAACAGGCGATGGCGCGGGCCGCAGAAAAAGCCGAAGTGCTCGCGGAAGGCCAGCCGGTAGTCCAGGCGGGGATGGCGCTGGCTGACCAGGCAGATGCCGCATGTGGCGTCCCGCGACAGGACCATCTGCGCCACCTGGGCCGAGGGACGGATCTCGATGGAGACGTGAACCTTCGGGTGGTGTTCGTGGAATTCCGCCAGCACCTGATCGAAGGGCGGAAAGACGACGTGGCTGGCCAGAACGATGCGCAGCGATCCCGTCAGCTCCTTCTCGCCGTCTTCCAGCAGCGTCCGCAGGCGCGAAATCGACCCGCAGATCTCCTGGCATTCCCGATAGAGGATTCGGCCCCGCTCGGTCGGTTCGAATCGGCCCGCGCCGCGGTCGATCAGCAGGTAGCCGATCTGGTCCTCCAGCCGTTTCAGGGCGCTGGAGACGGTCGGCTGACGCAAAAGCAGGCGGTGCGCGGCCCGCGTGATGGAGCCTTCGTCGACGATGACCATGAAGGTGTGAAGCAGGTTCCAGTCGAAGCGGCGCGGCGAAACGGACACGGAAGGCTCCCGGAATGTTCGGTATCATAGATCAAATCTATGACCTGTATTCTGCTTATCTATTTGATCTATGTCCACGCCGCATCCACGGTTGAAGACGGAACAGGAAATCGTCCACAGAGACAGAGGACCGCCGTGACCGAACGAGGGTGACAACACCCCTGGCGCGACGGTCGAGGCCGAACGGGCTGGAGAGCCGCATGTCCGCTGCCCTGATGGGAGCGCGCGCGCGTCCATGGACGCTATTGGCGCCCGCGCTGAGTACGATCACCCTGCTGCTGGTCATTCCGGCGGTCTTCATCGCGGTTTATTCCTTCTGGCTGCGCACCAGTACCGGCGCCGACCAGATCGGACTGCACTTCGACAATTGGATCGAGGTGCTGACCGACCCCTTCTACCGCGACATCCTTGTCCAGACCTTCCGCGTCGCGGCGGTGACCACGCTGCTCTGCGCCCTTCTGGGCTACGTTCCGGCGTACTTCATCGCCGTCACCCAATTCCGCCACAAGACGCTGCTGCTTCTGCTGCTGATGCTGCCGTTCTGGATCAGCTACATCATCCGCACGATGTCGTGGATCAGCATCCTCGGCACCTCCGGGGCGCTCAACGCGACGCTCCAGTCGCTGGGCCTGATCGACGAGCCGCTCCGGCTCCTCTACAACGAACCCGCCGTGATCCTGGGCCTGGTCCACTACCTGCTGCCCTTCATGATCCTCAACGTCTACGTCAGCCTGGAAGGTATCGACCGCGCCCTGGTGGACGCCGCCCGGTCGCTGGGCTGCACGGGATTGCAGGCGTTCCGCGAGGTGACGCTGCCGCTGTCGCTGCCCGGGCTGGCGGCGGGCGGGCTGCTGTGTTTCGTCCTGGCCTCGGGCACCTACATCACGCCCCTGGTCCTGGGCGGTCCCGGCGACGCCATGTTCGCCAATCTGGTCTTCGAGGCGATCATCACGCAGCTCAACTGGCCGCTCGGCTCGGCGCTGTCGATGGTCCTGCTCGTCCTCCTGGGGATGCTGGTCGCGGTCTATACGCGCTACCTGGGCATCGACCAGATCGCCAAAAGCTTTCGGTAGAGGGGAGGGGAAGCATGCCGTCCGGCTGGAGTCTCATCCGCGCCTACACCATCGCGGTCTATCTGTTCATCTTCGCCCCGGTGGCGGTGGTCGTCCTGCTGTCGTTCAACGGCAGTCAGTTCGGCACCTTCCCCCTGGAGGGGCTGTCCTTCCGCTGGTTCGTGGAACTATGGAACAACGACGCGATCATGCGGGCCTTCCGCACCTCGCTGCTGCTGGGCGCCCTGACCAGCATCGTCTCGACGACCATGGGCATCATGGCGTCGCTGGCCATGGTCCGCTACGACTTCCCCGGCAAGCGGCTGGTCTCGACCGCCCTGGTCGCCCCCATCCTGATCCCCGAAGTGGTCCTGGCCGTCGGCCTGCTGCTGTTCCTGCGCTGGCTGTCGGTGCCGAAGAGCTTCGTCCTGCTGCTGCTCGGCCACGTCATCTTCACGCTGCCCTTCGTCGTCCTGGTCGTCCAGGCGCGGCTGGTCGGCATCCGCAAGGAGTTCGAGGACGCCGCCATGAGCCTGGGCGCCACCCGATTGCAGACCTTCTTCTCCGTCACCCTGCCGCTGATGATGCCGGCCGTCCTGGCGGGCATGCTGTTCAGCTTCACCATCTCCTTCGACGACATCACCGGCACCCTGTTCTGGAAGCCGGGCGGCGTGGAAACGGTGCCGACGCAGATCTTCGCCATGCTGCGCAATTCCATCAGCCCGGAAATCAACGCGCTGGGCACGGTGATGGTGGTCATCACCGTCGCCCTGCCGCTTCTGGGCATCGCCGCCGCCAGGCGGCTGGCCGCGGGCCTCAAGTCCCGCTGAACCGACCCGAGGAAACCGGCGCAAGACCGGACATCCGAGAAAGACCCGCAACGCGTCACTGAAGAGGCTTCACCCATGACTGATAGCAAGCGTTACGATCG
>CAZFRK010000039.1:3366-14855 GCA_964521375.1 uncultured Rhodobacterales bacterium | reverse complement strand
GCGCGGGGCCAACCTGCGCTGGGCCGACCTGAGCGTGGCCAACCTGAGCGGGGCCGACCTGAGCGTGGCCAACCTGAGCGGGGCCTACCTGCGCGGGGCCAACCTGAGCGTGGCCAACCTGCGCGGGGCCAACCTGAGCGTGGCCAACCTGAGCGGGGCCGACCTGAGCGAGGCCGACCTGCGCGGGGCCAACCTGAGCGAGGCCGACCTGCGCGGGGCCTACCTGCGCTGGGCCGACCTGGACTTCGCGTCTTGGCCGCTGTGGTGCGGGACCAAGGGCGTAAAGGTTGACGCAAGGCTGGCGGCGCAGTTGGCCGCACACTTCTGCGTGATCGAATGCGACGACGCGGAGGTTAAGGCGGCGCAGGAGGCGCTCCGTCCACTGGCAAGAACAAGCCACAGGGCGGCGGATTTGGGACTGGTTGATGACGGAGAGTTAGAGGGTGCACCATTTGGAGGGAATGACCATGCTGCGATGGATCGTGCGCCGGTGGAAGTTCGGCTCGCAAGGCCGCCAGATGCTTCACGACTGTGCCGTGTTCCTTGAGATTCACGGCAAGTGCATGCGCGAGCAACGCATCGAGGCCAGGACGGCCTACGCGAACCGCGAGCTTCTTCCCCACGCTGGGAAGATGTTCGACGCGATGAAAGAGGACATTGACTGCGTGGCCAAGAAGGCCGCGAGCATCAGGCGGGCTATCGGCGCGAGGATGCTGTGACCTGGCTGGCAGGAAGGGAGATGAATCGAAGGGCCGGGCCACGTTTGCGTTATCGAGGCCATGAACGACGATGCCATGCGCGCCGTGCTGTTTGAGAAGGCCAAGAACAAAATCATCGGCTGGCGCCGCCGCTATGCTGACCTCAAGGCATTCTCCGAAATCTTCCACGCCGTTGACGCCATTGCTGCAAGCTGAGGGCCATCTATGACAAACACCTTTGACAACGAGGCTTCCCCCGCGATGCTCGCGGACGCGGGGATCACCTGCCGAGATTGGGGCATCTGTTGCCTGGTGGCTGCTGTCGTAATGTTTGTTGTTGTGCTCGCGTTCGAGCTTGGCCGTTATGTTGGGCTTGCCGAGGCGACGGGTGAAGTCCAACAGATTGAGCGGAAGTGAGGAATGGTCCACAGGAATGGCGGTTGACGGAGACTGAAAGGAGAAGCGATGACGGACAGCAAGCCTGTTGAGAAGGTGAGTGGCATGACCAGAGCATACCACACGTGGCGGCAGGACGCGCAGGAGCTTTATGACGCGGGATGGGAACTAACCGCGTGCGGGCGCATGTGCGCCAAATTGGCGTGCGCCGAGTGGCTCAAGCGGCATGACGATGGGAGCATTTCGAGCGAGACGGCAATAGCCCTTGACATCGTGGACGCCATTCGTGAGGCGACGCGCAAGGCCATGAAGCGCATGGAACAACTTAGGGCCGGAGCCAAGGCGTAGAAACAGACCAAAGGAGGATTCAATGGCAATCATGCTTGGACGCATGGATGAGATTCAGAAAGAGTACGAAACTAGGCGTCGAACGATGGTCAAGATGTTCGTATTGGCGGCGGCGATTCTCACGGCCATTGCCATGTGCATTGTTTGAGGGCAGCCCAATGAGTGAGGAACCCATCAGCATCCGATGCTCTGCGCTGCCGCGCATCATGCGTTGCCCGGCCAGCGCCGCCCCGTCGAACGTCGTGAGCTACTCTCCAGAGGCAGCGCTGGGGACCCTGGTACATGAAGCCATGTCCAAGCCGGGCGATATCGGCAACATCGTGACACAAGCGGAGAACGCGGGGCTTGACGGGGCCGAGGCGCGGTTCCTGATTTACGCGGCCCTTGAGGCGGACGCCACGCTGATTGTGGAAGCCGGAGTGACCGACGTACAGCGCGAGACGCCCATTGAAGCGGACCTTGCGACTGTCAAGCTGACAGGAACGCCCGACGTGCGCGGGATGATCGAACCGAGACGCAGGCTCATCGTGGACTACAAGGCCGGCCGCGTGGACCGGGACTACGCGCATCAACTCCGGGGCTATGCGCTGCTGGACATGCTGAATGACGAGACGATTGACGAAGTTGTCTGTCAAATCGCTTGGCTACGGGCCAAGGTCGTTGACACGTTCACCGTGACGCGGGTTCAAGCGGCGGAGTGGCTCGCGGAGTTGATTCGCAGGCTCGTTTCTGGCGCGTACACGGATGACATCGAGGTGTGTGGCTTCTGCCCCCACAGGCCCGATTGCGGCCAGTACGCCAGGATGCTCAACGTCGCAACCGTGGCGCTGGCAAGGCCAGGCGAGAACCTGCCCACGTCGCCGGTTCACCTTGCCAAGCTCTACCCGGCCGCTCAGGAGCTTGCGCGGACGTTGGAAGCCTACAAGGCCGCGTTGCGCGCCGCCGTGGCTCAGGAAGGCCCTATTCCCATCGGAGAGGGCCGAGAGGTCGCCCTTGAGGTTCTTAATCGGGCCAGCATTGACGCGGTGAAAGCTGCACCCATCATTCACGCCCGCCTTGACGCAGACGTGCTGACAATAATGGATGTCAATAAGTCGGCACTTGAGGACGCGCTGCGCGAGCAAGCCCCAAGGGGCATGAAGAAGAAGGCCGTAGATGATTGCATGTTCGCGCTTGAGGCGGCGGGCGCGCTTACGCGGAAGGCGAGCGATGCGCTTGTGATGAGAAAGGCAAAGGAGAGCGGCAATGGCTGAGACGACGGCGGTTGACCTCAAGAGGCCGATTGGAAACATTCAGAATCTTCAAGCGATGTGCGCGGGGCTGAAAAGCCGCGTGACGGAAATGCTGAGCGAGACTGCCGCAAAGTACATGACTCCCGAACGCCTGTTGCGCGTGTGCATCCTAGCTGCGAGCCGTCAACCCCCGGCAGGCAGCGGCAAGCCGTCGCTGTTCAACTGCACGATGGAGAGCATGCTGGGCGCCATGATGAAGGCTAGTGAGTGGGGGCTTGAGCCAAACGGCTACCATGCGCACATAGTTCCATACGGTACGGACGCAACGCTGATGCTTGACTACAAAGGGCTGGTAGAACTGCTTTACCGATCCGGCCGCATTCGCCGAATCGAGGCGCAAGTTGTGCGAGAGAAGGACGCCTTCACGTTCCGCCTTGGCGCGGCGCCGCAGGTGGAGTTTTCCCGCTTGTTGACTGGCGACCGAGGGGCCGTGATCGGCGCGTACTGCCTGATCGAACAGAGCAACGGATCGCTTGCGGCCGAGTACATGGACCTGGGGGAGATTGAGGCCGTTAGGGCTAGGAGCAAGACTTCCAAGAACGGTCCTTGGGTGACGGATTGGGACATGATGGCGCGCAAGACGGTTCTGCGTCGGGCGACGAAGTACCTGCCGCTTACCCCCGAAATCGCCACGGTGATTGACGACGATGTACGATCCGAAGTGATCGACACGCCAGCTACGGTGACGCCGGACTACACGCCTGGCCGCCAGAGCTTCCGGCGCCCAGCCGCGCCAGCGATGGAGACGGCCCCAGGGCAGGTTGCGGAGCCTGAATCGCCGTTGCCCCAGCTGAACGACGTGGGGACAGCGCCGGAGTCGCCAAGCCCCAACACCGATGACAGGGCGGCCTTCGTGGCCGCAATCCAGAAGGCGCTGGCCGCTGGCAATGACTCCGTGAACCGCTCCGTCCAAAAGGCGATGGCCCGCGTGGACGTGACGGAACTCGACAAGCTGCACATCAACACGCTGGCCGACATCGCGGCGAGCATCTGAGGAGAGAGACATGAACGACAAACCCATTGGCGACATGCCGGTCGTCTACGTGGCAGGGCCGTACGACGCGAACGGCACCTGCAACGTGATGGCGAACATCCGCAACGGCATAGATGCGTGTCAGACGCTCATCACCTACGGATTTGCCCCGCTGTGCCCTTGGCTGGATTTCGTCTACTGCCTGAAGGAGGACTTTTGCGAAGCTGACCTGAAGGCCGTGAGCATGGCACACATGCGCAAGTCGGACGCGGTGTACGTCAACCCCGACGGCGCGGACTACACGAAAAGCGCGGGGACGCTGGCTGAGATCAACGAGGCGAACCGGCTCAACATCCCGGTGTTCTATGCCTGGGACAAGCTGATGGGGTGGCGGAAGAAGTGGGAGGCATGACACCCCAACTGCAAATGCTCGTCTGTGCATTTTGGTACCCGCCGCCGATGTGGGCGGTGTCGAGTTACATGAGCCAGGAGAATGTGAGTGCCTGGCGGACGTGGAAGGCGGGAAAGAACCGGCGCCGGAGCGGAACGCGCCGGATCGGAACGCGCCGGATCGGAACGCGCCGGATCGGAACGCGCCGCAAGGAAGCGGCGTCGTGGGCCGGGGGCTTCGGCCATACCGAGCCGGGGTGAGCCCGGAGTCGCATTGGCAATGCCCGATTGCGCCAACCGGCGAGAAATCTAACAGGGCGGCCCCAACATTAGGGGCCGCCCCAAAAGGAAGGATGAGATGAGCGACGCTGAACTGCTTGCGCTGGCAATAAAGGAACTCCGCGCCGAGCTCGTGCGTCGCGGCGTGCTCAAGGAGGGCTGACGATGCGATGCGTGAAGGAGGACGGGAAGTATATCTGCGAAGGCGTCACTTCATCCTGTTGTTTCTTCTCTGAAAACTGCCGCAATACCAGAACAATTTGCAATTCGTTGGACGCACACCTCTGGGCCACCGACATAGCTAAGATCACGGAGCTAACCAAGCTCGCTCAAGACCGGGGCGACGACCTGGACAACGCGAATGAGTTGCTGACCATCGCGGAGGAAAAGGCCAAGGAGCAAACGAAGGAGACCGAGAGGTTGCGGGAGTGCCTTCGAGAGGCAGACAAGAGGCTTGACGACGTGCTGCGAACGCTCAAGAGTGAAAGCCATGCACACCAGATTATTGAGGTATGTGAGGTTATCGAAGCCGCGCTTGGAGAGACAACACGTTATGGAGGCAATGCGCGGCAAGTCTGCGTTCAATCGGCCGGAGTACTGGCAAACCAAGGTTGGGCCGCCCCGATTCGGAGAGCCAATGTGAGAGGCTGCGTGCCGTGCGCCGAATGCGGCGAACTTGTCGTTGACGATACCGCCGATGACTACCTGGCGGACGGCAGCGGGCCATACTGTTCCGAATGCTACACGGCCCTGGCGTGCCCGGTGTGCGGCGGGACAGGCGAGGTAAGCGACTGGCGCGAGTATCTGGACACATGCCCGGCCTGCAAGGGGCAGGGGCGGAAAAGAAATGGACAGATTTGACGATTATGCTGACTGGCGGCGCGAGCGTGACGGAGCAGTTGATTGACGAGGTCAACATGTGGATGGAGGATGGGGAATGAAAATGACGTGGATACGGGCGTTGCCTACAGAACCTGGATGGTATTGGATTCGCAGGCCGAATGACGTTGACGAACAGCCCGATATCGTTCGCGTTCGCATGTACGCAGGCGAACTCGCCGTCGGCAATTCAACGTTTCGCAACTGGCGTGAAGACGCCTATGAGTGGGCTGGGCCGATACCGCAACCTGTGGAGGCGAGTAAATGAGAGACATTCCGATTCTGTTGAACGGTCCGATGGTTCTGGCGACGATGGCGGGGCGCAAGAGGATGACGCGGCGGGTCATGTTGGATGCGCCAGAGGACGCGCATACATGGTCCAAATGTGACGCCGACGGTTCGTGGATTGGATGGTGTAGCGCGACTCGAAAACCCATTGACACACAGGCTGGGTACGACGCATTCACGCAGAAGGCGTACCCGAAGGGCGGCGGCATCACGTGCCCATACGGAGCGCCCGGCGACAGGCTCTGGGTGCGCGAGACGTGGGCGGAGGTACCAATAGCAAACGCCGATGGCGGCCAAGGGGGGCGTATGGGGTTTATTTACCGCGCTGACGGTGATGACGCGTTTGATGTGATGCCAGCAGAGTGGGAGTTTATTGGCCCCTGGCGTCCATCAATCCACATGCCTCGCATGGCCAGCCGGCTGAGTCTAATTGTCGAGAGCATCCGGGTGGAACGGGTGCAGGACATCTCGGAAGCCGATGCTTGGGCCGAAGGATTCCCCGACCCGGACGGCACAAACCGAGAGCATGGCGACCGCGCGCGCTACTGGTTTCGCAATCTTTGGGACAAGCTGAACGCGGGGCGCGGCTACGGCTGGGACGCGAATCCCTGGGTGTGGGTGGTGGGCTATCGGGTGGAGGCGAAGGGGTGACAATGCAACGAATGAGGCGAACGCTGCGGCTGGACATGACGGACCTGCTGAGACCGGAGTTGTACAGACAGTTCCCGCCGGAGGTCTTGTTTGAGGTATTTCGCTGGATGGCCCAAACGGGGTGGGAGTATCGAGAGCGAGGCAAGGGCTACTACGGCGGTGAGCGCGGTGTCTATGAGTTGCTGTGGGATCACAGCGCAACAGGAATGCAGGGCCGTGGGCACGGAGACGTGATCGGAAAAGACTGGCGCGAGTTTCTGCGCGCGGCGTTCTGCCGGGCAATTCTCGAAAACTGGAACCTGGGCAAGCTGACCCGCGTTCGCGCCTGGCGGCAGGAGTTGGGGGTGTGCATTGGCAACACGGTCACACTTTCAATCACCCGCGTGACGCGCACGGTTGACGGATGGGAATACGGCAGCGATGGCGGGATTGCGCGGGTGATTGACGAAATGACGGCGCGCAATAGGGCAAGGCTTGCCGTGCAACTGAACGAGTATAACCCAGGCGCCCGGTCTGTGCAGAGCGTTGGGCTGAGGCTATCCGTTGGCAATAAGCGCCGTCTTGCGTGGCAGGCAGTGCTTTTGTATGGCTACCTCGCGGACTGTAGCAGTTGGATTCATGTGCTTGCGGACCAATGGCGGGGCGAGCCGTTCGCGTGGTTTGTGCGGCGGGCTGAGAAGGAGTTGGGGCGGCTGTTGGGGCACGACCCGGACCCAGAACGGGGGGCGTCCACATGACGCGCTGGCGTACACTGGCGGCGGTGGACTTTGACGAGCGGGCTTGCGCCACGTATCGGGTGAACTTCCAGGACGTGGAGGTCATTTGCTCCACGGTGGGGGATGCGTTGCCGCGGTTGCCGGCGTGTGACGTGTTGCTGGGTGGGCCGCCGTGCCAGTCGTTTTCAACGGCGGGGAAGGGGATGGGGGATGATGACGGGCGCAACGCCTGGCCGGAGATGATCGAGGCGGCGAGAAAATTGCGGCCGCGCATGTTTTTGGCGGAAAACGTGCCAGGCATGTTGACGGAGAGGCATATGGGCTACACCGCCAGCGTGTTGGCGGACCTGGAACGGGCTGGATACCGGGTCGAGACGCGGCTGCTGGACGCGGTGAACTTCGGGGTTCCTCAGTTTCGCAAGCGGCTTTGGTGGTGGGGGATTCGGCGGGACGTGGACGCGCGGCACGTTTGGCCGGAGCCTACGCACCAGTGGCCGGCTGCGGAGCCTGGGGGGCTGTTTGGTGACGTTGGGTTGCCTACGGCGGTGACGGTGGGGGAGGCGCTGGGGATTGGGCCGTATCGCGTTGAGAGGCTGGTAGAACACAGCGGACCGAGGGCAATCTATGAGGACATTGCAGACAAGCCTTGCACAACTGTGAGCGGCGCAAGGCCCGGCGACAATCAGCCATTCGTGGCCATCCGGCGGATTCGCGGGGCCGGATGTGTGAGGCGTGACCATCCGATTGACGAGCCGTCGCCAACGGTCATGGCG
Organism: uncultured Rhodobacterales bacterium; assembly: GCA_964521375.1. GTDB lineage: Bacteria > Pseudomonadota > Alphaproteobacteria > Rhodospirillales > Rhodospirillaceae > CAZFRK01. Next base: position 7,172 of record CAZFRK010000039.1, on the reverse strand, counting down.
CCGACGGGGGGCAAGGCTGGGTTGTGCGCGGTTGAGTACCGATGGTCTGCCGAAATGGCGAAGAAGCATCCACCAGCCGCCCTTGACGCCCCATGCCCAACCGTCCAGGCCAAGTGGTTCAAGGGTGGAGCCGAGGGGCTTGTGGAGTGTTCCGTTCTTGACCGCCCAGCGCCAACAGTTTTAGCCGGGCAACGCGGGAAAGAGGGCGGGTCAAACTGTGTGGCAGACAAAAAGTGGCGCGACTCATTCGGGCGCCTCTGCGCCGCCGATACGCTTGAGCGGCCAGCGGACACCATCAGCGGCGGCGGTACGGCGAATGGCTGGGCGGAGCCGATTGCTCACGCGAGGCGCCAGGACTATGTGAGGCGGCTGACGCCTGACGAGTGCGCGAGGCTGCAATCATGCCCGGACGACATGGCGTGGCCTGAGAAGATCACGAAGACGGCCAAGTACCGGATCATCGGGAACGGTTGGTCCTGCGGCATGGCGGCGGCGCTGAGCGAGGCGCTGGGCCGGGCGGACCCGGAGAGCGTGACGGTCGTGAGCCTGTTCTGCGGTGGCGGGCTTGGCGACCTGGGATGGCACGGGAGATTTTGGAGGATGGAACATGGAACCGAATGAAGCGGCCGAGAAGGAGGCGAAATGATAGTTCTTGGCATTGACCCCGGATGCGGGCATACCGGCTGGGCGGTTGTGCGGTTGACGTTTGGCCTTGAAACCGCAATCAAGGATGGACAGCGCTGCTACAACTCCGGCGTGCTCGTGGATCGCAAGCTGTTGCAGGCCGGGACGTGGAGGGTTGACTACTCGGACTGCCAGGCATGGTGCGCCGAACACGATGGCATGGGGCTTGACCTCGTTTGCGTCCAGACGCCGATTGCCGATGACGCGGCAATGCCCATGTGGAACAACCGGGGGCAGGGCAGGATCAGTCCTGTGAGCATCGCCCGAAACGCCGCACTGTCTGGATGGTACTGCGGCTGGTTTGAAGGCATTGGCAATCCGGTCCACCGTTGCCCGTCACAGAACTGTAGAACGTGGGGGATGAAAGCCCCTGAAGCCGTGTGGCGGGCGGCGTGGGGCTGGACGGGGCGTATCAGCGCGGACGCCCGCGACGCGGCGCAGATTGCCGTACATGGGGCGCGGGAGTGGGGAATGAAACAGCACGGCGATACGGTCATGGATGCTTTGAAGAAGGCGTGCGGCGCGAAAGGAGGCGGGCGATGAGGACGCGAGACTTCGTGGCGAACGCGTGCAAGATGCATCGTGTTGTGGCGGGCCATGCGTTTTTTATGGTGGAGCGGGTTGCGCGAAACGGAAGACCTAGGAACCCACGCCAGTTGTTGCCAACGATGGCCGCGTTTGGAGATTGCGCTGAAGCGGCCAAGGTCGCAGAACAACGGATGAACGCCACAAAGCGGCAATGCCCAGAATTGGGACCAGTCCGCCTCATCAAGCTCGTGGAGGTGACACTGTGAGACGACTGCCATACACCCCTGAGAGGCTGGCGACGTTGCGCTATATTGCGGGCATGGGCGCCATCGGGGACAAAACCCGCTTTGCGTGGGCCGAACCGTTTGAGCGGGCCGGGCTGGCGTAATACCACAGCGAGTCTGGATGGCGGCTGACGCCGGCCGGCCGCGACCTGCTGAAAACATGGGAGGCGCAGATGGAGCCGATGGGAGAGACGCAATGACGCCCTACACCATCCACACCGGCGACTGCCTTGATGTCATGCGCGACATGTCCGACAACTCCGTGGACGCGATTGTCACCGATCCGCCCTATTTCCGCGTTAAGGACTGCTCCTGGGACCGGCAATGGGCCAAGCCCGCCGACTTCCTCGCGTGGTTTGGCGACCTGGCCGAACAGTGGCAGCGCCTGCTTCGCCCCAACGGCTCACTTTACGTCTTCGCCTCTGACCGCATGGCCGCCCGCGTCGAGACCGTCATAGCCAACCGCTTCTCCGTCCTCAATCAGATCGTCTGGGTCAAAACCGACGGAACACCCAACGATGGCGGCTTGTGGTCGCGCTCCTGCAAAGAAAAGCACCGCGCCTACTTCCCACAGACCGAGCGCATCATCTTCGCCGAACACTACGGCGCCGACAACATCGCCAAGGGCGTGGCCGGATACGCCGCCAAGTGCGATGAACTGCGTGGCTTTGTCTTCGAGCCGTTGCGCAAGTACCTTGCCGACGAGTTCGCCGCGCTTGGATGGAACGAAGCCAAGCTTAACGAGATTTGCGGCACGGCATCAATGGCAGGACGGCACTACACCGCCCGCTCTCAGTGGTGCCTCCCCACGGCCCAACACTATGCCAAGCTCCAAGCCGCTGCCAACGGACACCTGCGCCGCGAGTACGAAGACCTGCGCCGCGAGTACGGACACCTGCGCCGCGAGTACGGACACCTGCGCCGCGAGTACGAAGACCTGCGCCGCGAGTACGAAGACCTGCGCCGCCCGTTTTCAGTCGCCGCCGACGTGCCATACACCGACGTATGGCGCTTCACCACCGTCGCAGCCTACCCCGGCAAACACCCATGCGAAAAGCCAGTTGACCTCCTGGCCCATATCGTCAATGTAAGCACGCGCCCAGGCTCTACCGTGCTCGACTGCTTCTCCGGCTCATGTTCAACCGGCGTGGCCTGTCTCATGCTTGGCCGCCAATTCATCGGCATAGAGCAAGCCCCCGAATGGGCCGAAGCCGGCCGCGTCCGCCTCGAAGTCACAGCCTCATTGCCCACAGGCCAGACGGTCCCCACCTTTCGCCGACGCCTCACCGCCGAAGACGCCCGCATGCCGCTGTTCGCCGGAGTAGACGTATGACCAGCCCCGCGTGGGGCGTTTTGACGGCGAAAGGAGACGCAATGGCGAGCGAACAGACGGAAAAACGGGATGAGTTGGGCATGTCGGAAGCCACGGAGCGAGCGTTGCTCAATGGCATCATCCCCGGAGCGGACGGCAAGGTGCAGATGAAGGCGGCAGACTACGTTCACAGCATGGCCAAGCTGCGCCACATGGCGTTGGCCTTGCAGGACGGGTGGAAGGACCTGGCCAAGCAAGCCAAGAACATCGCCGAAATCCTGGACGAGTCGGAAGGCGAAGGCGCTGGCGCCCAGCGCCACGAGATGATGCTGTTCCCCGACGCGCATCGGGCGGACCACACCACCACGAGGCAAACCGTGGCCAGGATGACGCTGGCGCACGCGGTTGCCGCGGGGATCACGGCGGCCTATGACTGCCACTGGTCGAACGTGGAGGATATGGCGCTGGCGCTGCTGGGCGAACTGCACAAGCTGCGTCAGCCGGCCGAGAATGACGAAGCGGCTGCGTGACAAGCAAACCCGCCGCGCGGCGGGGCCGGGCCTGGCCAGCGTTGACCGCGCCTGGGCCAGGCCCGGCAAGGCTTTGAGAATGGGAGGATGAGGACGTGGCGAGACAGGCAACGGCGCTGGTCTGGGTGGTAGAGGAAGCCAGTAAAGAGAGTGACGACTACGCGCCAGTGCTGCCCATGCGATTTTGGACATCGCGGGCAGCGGCCAGGCGCGAACGAACGCAGTTGTACGCATGTTTTGACGGCGTGCGATTCCGCGTGGCGAAGTACGGGCGGATAGGTCTGGACACCAACGGACCGCGCAAGATGTGCCAGAGAGAGTTGTTTAGGAGCGAGACACGATGAACAGCACTGAAACAAAGAGGGTAGTCGAATGGTTTCTTGGCGGCGACACCGGGACCGCCAGCGCCACCATCCTCTCCGTCATGGTTGGCGTGCCCTATTACTGCGCCAACGTGCCCGACGATTT
>CAZFRK010000039.1:0-3356 GCA_964521375.1 uncultured Rhodobacterales bacterium | reverse complement strand
TAGCTTCGGCCGGTGTCACCGCCTGCTGCACCGTTTCCCCAAGTGGCGCGCCCGGCTGCACGAGGTCGCGGAGCGCTACCCAGTGTGGGGGCCAATTGTCAGGGAATGGGACGCCCTGACGGCCTGTTACGAGCGGTTCCCGTTCGCTATGCACGCCCAACTCCGCCAACTGACCGACGAAGGCCGGCTTGCCGCGGGCTGGACGCAAACGGCGCCCGGATGCTGGCGCGGGCCGGGTGGTAAGCCGACTGTGGTGGAACTGAGGGCCAAGCCATGACAACGCAGCGAGTGAAGCGGAGATTGAGGAGAGAAGCCATGACCGGTAAATGCGTGAAGTGTGGCAAGGGCGTTAAGCTTGGACGAGACGGTTCTTGCGCGTCCTGCCACAAAGAAGCCTGTTGGGAGTGTTGGGTCGCGGCGGGGCACGAGTGTCCGAACTGCGGGAACTTTGATGGTAAGCGTAAGGGCCTGACGAAGCTCCCGCAGTTCCCAGGCTCCGGGCCAGAAAGGACGCCCCCATGCTGACCGTCGGGAGCTTGTTCGCCGGCATCGGCGGCATCGAGCTTGGCCTTGAGAGAACGGGCGGATTCAGAACTGTCTGGTCCGTGGAGATTGACGACTATGCAAACGCCGTCCGCCGCAAACACTGGCCCGGAGTGCCTCAGTACGGAGACATCCGGGAGTTCCCGCCCGAAGGAATTGAGCGGCCGGACCTCATCTGTGGGGGCTTCCCATGTCAGGACATCTCCTGCGCCGGAAAGCAAGCCGGAATCGATGGCAAGCGTTCCGGCCTGTTTCGGGAAGCCGTCCGAGTCCTTCGCCTTCTTCGACCGCGATGGGTGTTGCTGGAAAACGTTGCCGCTCTTTTGTCCGGCGCCGGGGGAACCTGGATGCGTACCGTACTCTGGGAGCTTTCCGAGAGCGGGTACGATGCGGAGTGGCGTACTATCAAAGCTTCGGACTTCGGTCATAGACACCGGCGGGAGCGGGTGTTCATTCTGGCCCACGCCAATAGCGCAGAACGCGAACGGGAACGATTATTCTCCCAGCAACCAGAACAGGCCGCCAATTACATGTCATGGCGGCGACGCAATGGCCCACGCCGCGCGGAGAGGACAGCGAGTCGGCGGGGAATCATCCGGGGGCAGTGGACAGCCTGACTGGTGCGACGCGGAACTGGCCAACCGCCAGCGCGCGCGACTGGAGGAGCGGCCAGGCGTCACAGAAAACGCTGGACAGAAACAGCAGACCCTTAAACGAGGCAGCGGAGCAACTGTGTGCGACGCCGCGGGCGGGCGACAAGGACAGCAGCAGGATCGAGAACGGCCAGCCAGCCGGGAAGATTCTGAGCCAGCAATCCCGCGAGTTCCTCCCGGACCAACCGACCGCGCCGCCTGGGCCGCCGTTCTCAACGCCGCCCCGTGGCTCGCGCCCGCGATTGAACCCGCTTTTTGTGGAGTGGCTGATGGGGTTTCCTTTCAGGTGGACCGACATCGACGAAAGCGCCTGAAGGGCCTTGGCAACGCGGTTGTGCCGGACTGCGCGGAGTGGATCGGGTACAGGATTTTGGAGGCTGAGAGATGGGATGCGTGGCCGATGCCTGGCATGGGACCAAGCAGGACGCCGAGAGACTGGCGTGGAAATATCGCATGATCCTGCATAAGCCTCTCGTCTTTTTACACGCCGCTCGTTTGGATGCTCCGATTAGCAAGCCAAAGTTTTGAGAGACGACATGACCCGGACAATAGGGTACAAGGACGTGATTACCCGTAAGCCGCACGTGTGCTGTGGATGTGGCCGCACGTTGCCCACAAAGACCGCGATGTCCGTCGTTGTTACGGAAGACTGCGGCGAGATCGAAAGCTCCTACTGGTGTAAGGTGTGTGAACGATTTTCGGCCCAGGTTGACATGAGCGACGACGACACAATAACGCTCGGCGAGTTCCGACACAACGAGCCTGACGTGTGGGAGACAATTCGCGCAGAAGTTGAAGGAGAGACGACATGACCCCGTGGCGTTGTTACGAGAACAGCGAAACCGGAGGCGCGACATGCTGAGGGTGAAGAACTGGTCGAAGTTTCAGCACTTCCAAAACCGCCGGCCGCCGTGGATCAAGGTCTACCGCGAGCTTCTTGACGACATGGAATGGCACAGGCTTGACCCCATTTCTGCGAAGGTTTTGGTCATGCTTTGGCTGCTGGCAAGCGAGGACGGCACAAAGACGGGCGCTTTGCCAGGAATTGGCGAGATTGCATTTCGACTGCGTTTGTCGGAATCTGTTGTAAAGTCATCAATATCAAGCCTTTATCACTGGCTTGAATCCGATGATATCAACTTGATATCAACGCGATATCAACATGATACTCCAGAGACAGAGACAGAGACAGAGACAGAGACAGAGACAGACCGCGCGCGAGACGATGATATCAAGCCCGTTTGCAAGCCGTTTTCGTCCGACACACGGCAACTCGCCATGACGGTTTTTGGACACGAACCCATTGGCATGATGTCACAATGGCGTGAGTCTGGATGGTCGGATGATGTTGTCCGAAAGGCGTTGACGGCGGCTCAGGCCACAGGCAAGAAGATCGGCCCGGCTTACGTCAACGGCATCCTCAGGGGCTGGGCAGTCAATGGAGTACCGGACGACGCGGCAACGCCGAACGGTAACGGCAACGGACGCACGCCAGGTGGGCTTGACGCACTGCTTGCCATTGGAAAGGCGAAGGCATGACACGCAGCGAGTTTGACACCATCGTCAAGGCGTTTCCGCCCGCGTGGAAATACGGCGACATGGACACGATGTACCTCTGGAACCACGTCAAGGGGATAGATGCCGACGCGCTCAGAGACGCCGCTGTCGAAATGGCCGGACAGACCAGCGGCTATGTATCACGCCCGAAGCCGGCCGAGATCGTCAGGGCTACACAGGCCAACGCGGCCGCATCGCGCCAGCAGCCAGGATGGACAGGCACACCGGCCAGGCCGGAGGTTGTGTCTCTGGTGTGCAAATTCGTACAAGGCCTCTGCTCCGCCCAATCGCGCGTGGAAAGACTCAACGTCGCCGAGTGGTATCTCCGCGTTGGGCCGGGAATCTGGACCACACAGCCGCCCTCGTATTGGGATGGACTCAGGCGGCAGTTTGGGCTGTTGCCGCAGAAAGCCGAAGAACCAGAGCCGGCCAACTGGTAAAAATGCCCTACAAGCCAACGGCGGGCTGGGCATGGGCAAACGGGCGCAACGCGGCCGGGAAGGCCACCACGGGCTTCCTAGGGGCGTTCCTGGGGATTGTGGCGTGGCAACCGCAACTGGTGGGGGGGTGTGGTAAATCTCTACAGACTGACGGCCGCAAGAC
>CAZFRK010000038.1:0-14885 GCA_964521375.1 uncultured Rhodobacterales bacterium | reverse complement strand
GTCAGTCATGGCCTGCTTTGTCCGGAGAAGCCCCGGAGACGACCGAACCGCCGCCCCGGAGCGGCACGGCGGTTCGTGGTCACGTGACGGCAGGCGCCTACTTGGCGCGGCGGCGCTGCACGTAGTCCTTCACCTGGCGTTCCATGGCGGCGAAGGCGTCGCGCAGGGCGATGCCGATGTCCTCATGGTCCTTCAGGCTTTCCGGGCTGGGGTCGCGCTTGACGATCAGCTCGTCGCCGGGAACGGTCACCGACAGGGAGACGTGGAACGGCTCGCCCTTCTTGTGCTCGTTCGAGGTGTTCTTGTGGTGCTGCTCGATGGTCACCCGGCAGCTGATCATGTCGGAACAGAACTGCTCCAGCTTCGCCACCTTTTCGCGGACGCGCTCTTCGACGGCATCGGAATGGTCGATACCGTGGAAGGAAACCTGCACGGGAACCTGCATCAAGCTCTCCCTTGAATCCCCGGCCCGTCCACGGGGCCGTGCGATCATCTCTGTGGCCTGTTCCGGCGGCGTGCACGCCGGTGGGCCGGTTGAAAATACCAAGCGGTCCCGCGACCGGACGGCCACGGGAGCCTTGACGAAACCTTGCGCCGCCGGATGGTGACGCGTCGCGTGTTCCGGGTCGCGCCGCGGTGGGGGCGCGCGTGCCGACGGAACGCGGGGCGCATTCATAGCCGGATCGGCGCTTCGGGGCAACGCCCGAATCACGCCTGTTCCCTCAAATGATCCCCCTCTCCGGCGCCGACCGCAAGCCTCGCCGTGGGGGAACGGCGACGGAGGACGGGGCGAAGACCTCTTGCGCCGAACGACCGCCTTGCGCATATCTACGCGCACGTCGAACCAGCCCTCCGCAAGTCTCAGGAGAACAAGAGGAAAATCCCCATGGCCGAGGAAAAGCTATCCTTCCAGGCGGAAGTCGCCCGTCTGCTCGACATCGTCGTCCACTCGCTCTATTCGCAGAAGGAGATTTTCCTGCGCGAACTGGTGTCCAACGCCTCGGACGCCTGCGACAAGCTGCGCTACCGCGCGCTGACCGAGCCGGAGCTGCTGGATGGCGACAAGGATCTGCGCATCGAGCTGATCGCCGACAAGGACAAGGGAACGCTGACCGTCCGTGACAACGGCATCGGCATGAACCGCGACGATCTGGTGGAAAACCTGGGCACCATCGCGAAGTCGGGGACCGGCGAGTTCCTGAAGGGACTGACCGGCGACGCCAAGAAGGACATGAGCCTGATCGGCCAATTCGGCGTCGGCTTCTATTCGGCCTTCATGGTCGCCTCCGGCGTCGAGGTCGTCACCCGCAAGGCCGGGGACGAGCACGGCTGGCGCTGGGTCTCCGACGGCAAGGGCAGCTTCACCATTTCCGAGGCCGCCGACGCGCCGCGCGGCACCAGCGTCACCCTGACCCTGAACGACGAGGACAAGGAGTACGCGGAAGCCCATCGCCTGCGGCACGTCATCAAGACCTATTCCGACCATATCGCCCTGCCGGTCGTCCTGAAGGCGTCGGAGCCGACCGCCGACGGCGAAGAGGCGGCGGACGAGACCCTGAACACCGCCTCGGCGCTGTGGACGCGGTCGAAGTCGGAAATCACCGACGAGCAGTACAAGGAATTTTACCATCACGTCTCCCACGGCTTCGACGCGCCGTGGCTGACCATGCACACCAAGGCCGAAGGGGCGATCGAATACACGGGCCTGCTGTTCGTGCCCTCGACCCCGCCCTTCGACCTGTTCCAGCCCGACCGCAAGACGCATGTGAAGCTTTACGTGAACCGCGTCTTCATCACCGACGACTGCGAAGGCCTTCTGCCGCGCTGGCTGCGATTCGTGCGTGGCGTCGTCGACAGCCCCGACCTGCCGCTGAACGTCTCGCGCGAGATGCTCCAGCACCAGCCGTTGCTGAAGAAGATCAACACCGGCCTGAGCAAGCGTCTGGTGTCGGAGATCGGTAAGAAGGCCGAGGCCGACACCGAAGGCTATACCCAGTTCTGGAACGCCTTCGGCGCCGTGCTGAAGGAGGGCCTCTACGAGGACTACGAACGGCGCGAGGATCTTCTGAAGCTGGCCCGCTTCCAGTCCACCGAGGCCGACGGCCTGGTGTCCCTGGCCGACTACGCGGGGCGCGTGAAGGAGGGCCAGGACGCCATCTACTTCATCACCGGCGACGACGCCGACGCCCTGAAGAACAGCCCGCAGGTCGAAGGCTACCGCGCCAAGGGCGTGGAGGTGCTTCTGCTGACCGACCCCATCGACGAGTTCTGGCCCATGTCGGTGCCGGGCTGGAAGACGGGCGAGGGGGACGACGAAAGGACCCTGCCCCTCAAGTCGGTGTCCCAGGGGGCGGCGGATTTGTCGGCCATCAAGGGCGACGAGACGGCCGAGGAAGAGAAGAAGAAGGACAGCGCCCCGGCCGAGCAGATGGACAAGCTGATCGCCGGTCTGAAGACGGTGCTGGGCGAGGCGGTCAAGGATGTTCGGGTCTCCGACCGCCTGACCAACTCGGCCTGCTGTCTGGTGTCCGACGACGGCGAGATGTCCATCCATCTGGAGCGTCTGCTGCGCCAGCACCAGAACGCTCCGGCGCAGGCGCCCGCGCGCATCTTGGAGGTCAACTCGGCGCACGGCCTGATCAAGGCGCTGGCCGCCAAGGCCGAAGCCGGAGGGGCCGTCCTGGACGACGCCGCCCATCTGCTGTTCGATCAGGCCCGCATCCTGGAGGGCGAGACGCCGTCCGACCCGGTCGGCTTCGCGCGGCGCTTGTCGGCGGTGATGGAAAAGGGACTTTAGGACCGGTCCACGTGTGACTGTCGGGGCCGGGAGGGGCATCCTTCCCGGCCCCTTTGATCGTCTTAGACGCCTGTCGCCGTCTTGCCCGCCGTCAGGCCGACGACGCCCAGGACGATCAGTCCGATGGAGGCGGCCTTCAGCCAGGTCATCTGTTCGCCGAACCACGCCATGCCGATCAGGGCGATGGCCAGGGTGCCGATGCCCGACCAGATCGGATAGGTGACCGAGACGTCGATGGACTTCAGCACATAGGTCATCAGCACGAAGCTGACGGCATAGAAGACGAAGATCAGCAGGCTCGGCAGGGGGCGGGTGAAGCCGTCGGCCAGCTTCATGCTGGTGGTGCCCGCGACCTCGAACAGGATGGCGGCCAGAAGGAGAAGCCAGGGCATCAGGGGGACTCCGCGTCGTCGGGATAGCGCGCTTTCAGGAAATAGAGGCCCTGCGGCGGCGCCGTCGGCCCGCCCTTGGCCCGGTCGCGGGCCTCCAGGGCGGCGCGCAGGTCGTCGGCGGTCCATTTTCCTTCGCCGACCAGGACCAGCGTGCCGACGATGTTGCGCACCTGATGATGCAGGAAGGAGCGGGCGCGGGCGAAGATCTCGACGCGGTCGCCGTCGCGCCGCACGCGCAGCTCGTCCAGGGTCTTCACGGGAGTTTGGGCTTGGCATTCCTTGGCCCGGAAGGTGGAGAAGTCGTGATGTCCCACCAGCACCTGGGCGGCGGAGTCCATGGCGGCGGCGTCCAACGGCTTGGCGATCCACCACGCCCGACCGTCGTCCAGGGCCAGCCGAGCCCGGCGGTTCACGACGCGATAGACGTAGGACCGCTCGACGCAGGAAAAGCGGGCGTGGAAGGTCTCGTCCACCTCGTCCGCCGCCAGCACGGCGATGGGATGGGGGCGCACCAGGGCGTTCAGGGCGTCGCGCACCTTCCGGCCCGGATCGCCGCGCGCGATATCCACGTGCGCCACCATGCCCAAACCGTGCACCCCGGAATCCGTGCGGCCCGCCGCGTGCACCGTCACGGGCGCGCCGCAATAGCGTTCGGCGGCCTCTTCCAGGGCCTGCTGGACCGATGGGCCGTTGTCCTGGCGTTGCCAGCCGACGAAGGGCGTGCCGTCGAACTCGATGGTCAGGCGATAGCGGGTCATGGAACGGCTCTTTAGAGAGTGCGGGGCAGCAACGCAAGACTTGCATAAATCCGGATGCGATATCTCAATCGACCCTTCTGTCGTAGGTGTACAATCGTTCAGCGACGCGATCCGGTCGAAAGGGGAAAAGTCATGAAGATAAGAGGGAGGCTCCTTCTGATCGGGGCCGTTTCGATGGTCGGCTTGATCCTCATGGTCGCCATCAGTCTCTACAGCCAGCGGGAAATCGAGGCCGCCGCCGACGACGTGGAGGTTCGCGTCGCCGACATCGAAATGGTCAACGACATGCGGACGGCGACCCTGCGGCTCATGTTCGCCGCCATGGACGCCATTGTCGACAAGGACGAGGGCCGGATGTCCGATGACCTCAAGAGCCTTGTCGCCGGAGCCGCCGATATCCTCAGAACCAACGCGCCGCGTCTGGATGCCCTGGTGGAGACGGATCGCGAGCGGGCCTTGGTCGCCACTATCCAGGAGCGCGTCGATGTCCTGGCGCGGGGCGTGCAAGTCAATTTGGCGGCGATGATCGACGCCGGCGCGTCCGACAGGGACTTCGCGGCCTTCGACGACGTCATCGACAGCGCGGGAGAGGTTCTGCGCAAGGACCTTGGTGAACTGGCGGCGATCCTGCGCGACGACGTCCAGGCTTCCATCCGCACCCAGCACGAGGCCACGGCCACCGCGCAAATGCTGAACCTCGTCGCCTTGGCGGTCGCGGTTGGCGTCCTGGGCGCCCTGGTGTGGTTGATCGGCGGGTCCATCGTCACTCCGATCCGGGCCATGACCTCGGCCATGCATGCCCTGGCCGACGGCGACACCACGATTGACATCCCGGCCAAGGAGCGCACCGACGAGGTCGGCGAGATGGCGCAGGCCGTGCAGGTCTTCAAGGAAAACCGCATCGCCGCCGACAAGCTGGGCGCCGAACGCCGGGCCACGGAGGAGGCCGAGCGCCGCCGGGCCGAGACGGTATCCCGCCTGGTGCACGATTACGACAGCGCGGCGGGTCAGGCGTTCGACACGGTGACGGGGGCGGCCACGCAGTTGGAGGCCACGGCCAAGAGCATGTCCTCCATCGCCGAGGAGTCGGCCCGTCAGGCCACCACCGCGGCGGCGGCGGCGGAACAGGCGTCGGCCAACGTACAGACCGTGGCCACGGCGGCGGAGGAACTGTCCTCCTCCATCGGTGAGATCGCCCGCCAGGTGCAGTTGTCGACCAAGATCTCCACCGAGGCCGCCGCCGAGGCGCGGGAGACGACGGCGGTGGTGCGCGGACTGGCCCACGCCGCCGACGCCATCGGCGAGGTGGTGAGCCTGATCACCGACATCGCCGAACAGACCAACCTGCTGGCGCTGAACGCCACCATCGAGGCGGCGCGCGCCGGAGACGCCGGAAAGGGCTTCGCCGTCGTCGCCAACGAGGTGAAGACCCTGGCCAGCCAGACGGGCCGGGCGACCGAGGAAATCTCCAAGCAGATCGTCGGCGTGCAGGAAGAGACCCAGAAGGCCGTCACCGCCATCGAAGGCATCGCCCGGACCATCGGAGAGATCAACGAGATCTCCACCACCATCGCCAGCGCCGTCGAGGAGCAGAACGCCGCGACCCATGAAATCGCCCGCAATGTCCAGCAGGCGGCCCAGGGCACCGAGGACCTGACGAGCGCCATCGACAGCGTCACCCAGGCCGCCGGGGAAGCCGGGACCGCCGCCCAGGAAGTGCTGAAGGCGACCCTGTCGGTCAGCCGCCAGACCGAATCCTTGAGCGACACGACCCATACGTTCCTGGACGACGTCCGCCGCACGTGATTCTGCTTCGGCCCTGGGGCCCATGTGATACAGTCCGTCCGCCGACACCCTGCCCGCTGGGCCGTGTGTCGGCGGTCGAGTCTGGAGAGCCCTGAATGTCTGGTGGTTACGAAGAGGCCCTGGAACCCATCGTCGATACGGACATGGATTCCCTCTTCATTCTGCCGCTGTCCATCCTGCCCCTGAAGACTCCGGCCCTGGCGCGGGCGCGCATGATCAAGAATCAGCGCCTGGAAGGGGTGGTGGAGTTCTTCTCCGACCTGGAAACGGGGTCGGGGCAGGTGCAGGTCAGCCATGTGCCCAAGGCCATGGGCTGGGATCTGGACACGGAGATTCCCGACGACCTTCTGGTGCTGCGCAAGCTGGCGCCCATGCCGTCCTACGACGTCTTTTCCCTGCGTATCCTGTTGCGTCAGGCCGGGGTCTCGGTGCGCGAGAGCCAAGCCTTGCGCCTGTCGGACGAAAAGAACAAGGAACTGGCGGGCTACATGAAGACCTTCACCGGCCCCCTGATCGCCGAGATCTACGGGTCCGAGGGCATGGCCATCAACGATTTCGACGACATCGTCGCCCTGTTCCGCGACCCCGACGTCAAGGCGGCTCGCCAGAAGCTGAAGGTCATGGCCGAAAAGTTGGAGATCGACGTCTTGGAGATCCCCCTCTTCCTGGAGGACTATGGGGACATCTTCCTGTCGCTCAGCTATTACCGCCAGTGCCTGGATCGCCTGACGCCGCACCTGGACAATTTCCTGGGGTCCATGGATATCCTGCGCAAGAACTGGCAGGTGCGAAACGACTACACCCTGATGCGCACCTGCGAAAGCATCGAGAAGACGCTGAACGACCTGTCGGCCAACATCGCCGCGCGGTTCGAGAACTTCGACCGCCAGACCCGCGAGATGTGGTCCAACATCTCCGCCGAACGTTTCCGGCAGGTCAAGGAGATGATCGAGTCCTACCACACCTCAATCGGCGGCATCCTGTGCGCGCTGACGGTGAAGATGAACGCCTGGGCCATCCACTTCCCGAAGCCCAACGCGGGCGGTCCCATGCGGCGGGGCGAGTTCATCATGTCGGAGATGCGCCAGGGCATCAGCGAAATGCGCCGCCTGCTGACCAACCAGATGGTGACGAACATCCGCTAGGGAAAATCCCGAGCGGACAAACCTGTCCGCGACGACGCATTTTCCCACCGACAGAAAATCCCGAGCGGATTTGATTCGCGCGCGATTTTGGCGCGAAGGATCGTGAAAAGAGGTCCGAAGGTCTTCCATCCGTCGCCGCGTGCCCCGATCTGAGTCCGGGACCCCACAACCACCCGGAGCAGACTCATGTCCGTCCTGACAACCAGCCTGGATCGCCGCGACGTCATGAAGGGGGCCGCCGTCTCCCTGACCGGCCTGTCCCTGGGCGCCATCCTGGCCGATCCCAAGCTCGCCCATGCCGCCGCCGGAGAGACCGAGACGGTGACCATCACCACGGCGGGCGGCCAGACCGTCTCCGCCGCCCTGGCCCTGCCCGACACCTTGCCCGCGCCCGCCGTCCTGCTGATCCACGAATGGTGGGGGCTGAACGACCAGATCAAGGCCATGGCCCGCGAATTCGCCCAACAGGGCTACGTGGCGCTGGCCGTGGACCTCTACAAGGGCAGCGTCTCCTCGACCCCCGAGGGCGCCCGCTATTCCATGCAGCAGGTGGACGACGGCGAGGCCCTGGACACCCTGACCTCCTGGAGCGGCTGGCTGAAGGGGCACGACTCGGTGGCCAGGAAGGCCGACGGCACGGGCATCCTGGGCACCGTCGGCTGGTGCTTCGGCGGCGGTTGGTCGCTGCGCGCCTCGCTGGCGACGCCGGTCGACGCGACGGTCATCTATTACGGTCGCGTCACCGACGACAAGGACGCCCTGGCGGCCCTGAAGGGGCCGGTGATGGGCCATTTCGGCGAGCAGGACCAGCACATCAACCACGCCATGGTCGACCCCTTCGAGGCGGCCCTGACGGCCATCGGCCATCCCCACCGGATCTACTGGTACGACGCCAATCACGCCTTCGCCAATCCGACCGGCAACCGCTACGACGCCGGGGACGCCAAGACGGCCTGGGACCGGACGCTGGCCTTCTACGCGGAGAACCTGAAAGCCTGAAATCGTCGGGACGGTTTCGTTCCGGTCACGCGGACAGGCCCGGTGTCGAGCACCGGGCCTGTCTTATTTCACGTTTTACGGATTAGGTTAAACCCGCCCGGTCAGCCAGGAGGGATCCGGCAGGTCGGTGAAGAGATCCCGCAGCCCTTCCCCCCAGCTCTGGCGGATTTCCGACCAATAGGGATCGTCCTCGCCCAGCCGCAGGCGGATGGTGGCGCGGTAGCTGTCGGCGGGGCAGATCACCAGATCCAGCGGCGGGCCGACGGAGAGGTTGCTCTTGATCGTCGAATCAAAGGACACGAGGGCGCATTTGGTGGCCTCGGGGATGGGCGTGTCGACGGTCAGGACCCGTTCGATGATCGGTTTGCCGTACTTGGTCTCGCCGATTTGCAGATAGGGCGTCTCGTCCGTCGCCTCGATGAAGTTTCCGGCGGCGTAGATGTTGAACAGCCGCATGGTGCGGCCCCGGATCTGGCCGCCCAGGATGAAGCTGGCGTTGAACTCCGTGCCGTGCTGGCGCAGGGCCTCGCCGTCCATGTCGTGGACTTCGCGCAGGGTGGCGCCGATCAGCCGGGCGATGTCGTACATGCTTTCGGCGGCGTAGAGAGACTGCTTGGGATCGCTGCTTTCGGCGCGCTGTTCCAGCAGGCTGACCACTGACTGGGTGATGGCCAGGTTGCCCGCCGTCAGCAGGACGACGATGCGGTCCTCGGACTGGTCGAAGACGAAGCTTTTCCGATAGCTGGAAACGAAGTCCACGCCGGCGCTGGTCCGGCTGTCGGATAGAAACACCAGGCCCGCCCGTAGGCGCATCCCGAGGCAATAGGTCATGACCGAAGGCTCACTCCTGTGCGTGCCGAACGGCGAGGCGCACGTCCATCGTCTCCTCGCCGCCGCCGGAGCGTATCCCGCTCACCGGTCGGGCGCCAGCGTAGTCGTGTCCGATGGCCAAGCGAACATACTGATCCGTCGCGCTCTGGCGGTTCGACGGATCGAAACTGACCCAGCCCAGGGAGGGGACATGTGCTTCCGCCCAGGCGTGGCTCGCCATGGTGCCGTCCCCGGCCGCCAGATAGCCCGACACGTAGCGGGCCGGAAGGCCGAGGTGGCGGGCGCAGGCGATGAACAGATGGGCATGGTCCTGGCACACGCCGCAGCCGTGGGCCAGGGCCTCGGCGGCCGTCGACTGGGCGTCGGTGGTGCCCGACTGGTAGCGGACCCGGTCGGCGATGTCGTTCATCAGGGCGTGCAGGGCCGGGATGTCGCCTTCCTCGGCGCGGCGTCGGGCGAAGGGCTCGGCCATCGCCCGCAAGGCGTCGTCCAGGGCCGTCAGCGGCGTCGAGCGCAGGAACATGCGCGGCGGCAGGCCGTCGTCCAGGGGCAGGATACCGTTGGTGTCGGAGGTCTCGACCTCGCCCTCGACGGTGATGGTCATGCGGTCGCCGGGATGGGTCTCGCTGGCCGCGGTGACGCGGTTGCCCAATCCGTCGGTCCAGTCGACCAGGGTCGCCGGGCCGCTGACGGACCACGACAGGACGCGCTGGCAGCGGTCGCGGCGCGGCGTCAGGCGCAGGTACTGGACGGCGCGCGCCACCGGGCTGGTGAAGGTGTAGACCGTTTCGTGGTGGATGTGGATTTTCATGCGGCGCGCGACCTCAGGCAACCATCAGGTAATGAGAGCGGACGCGGTCCGACAAGGCGGCGATCTGGCCTTCCACGTCATCCAGGAAATAATGCAGGCCGACCCGCAGCAGGTCGTCGATCTGCACCTCGGCGACGCGGCGCTCCAGCGCCTCGACCTCGGGCAGGACGGGGCTGGCGGGGTCCAGGCAGCGCAGCATCTCGACCATTTCGCGCAGGCAGAAGGCGATGGAGTGCGGCGCGTCGGCCCGCTGAATGAGCAGTTCGGCGATGCGCCGCGGCTCCAGGCGGGTCGAATAGATCTCGCGGTAGGCCTTGTGCGCCGACAGGCTTTCCAAAAGCACCCCGGCCCGGTAGTAGTCGGCCACGCCGGGCGCCCCGGCGGCGCCGCCCAGGCGGTCCCACTTGACGCGCAGCAGGCGGGCGGTGTTGTCGGCGCGCTCCACGGCGATACCGAAGCAGGCGATGTAGAAGCCGTCGGAGCGGCGCTGCGACCCCATCAGCGTGCCGCGCACCAGATGGGAGCGGAAGCGCACCCATTCCAGGTGCTCGGCGATGCCGCGGCGGCGCAGGTTGGTCCAGGTCAGGTCGGCGGCTTCCAGCCAGGTGCGGTTGATGGCCTCCCACAGCTCCGTGGTCAACAGGTGGCGGGTGGCGCGCGCGTTCTCGCGCGCCTGCCACAGGCTGGCGCGGATGGACGAACCGTTGTGGCGGTCCAGGATCAGGTAGCTCAGCACCCGGCCCTCGGTCATGCGCTCGTAGCGGTCGTCGAAGTCGCTCATGGTCCCGGTGACCAGCAGCGGCACCGCCCAGTCGGACAGGCGCCCGGTCTGGGTGGTGGCCGACGGAAGCATGTCCATGCGCAGGGACGCTTCCAGCAGGCGGGCCAGTTGCTCGGCCCGTTCCATGTAGCGGGCCATCCAATAGAGGTTGTCGGCGGCACGGGCGAGCATCAGGCGATCTCCCGCTTGGTGCCCGAGGTCAGGCCGATGTGGCCGTCGTCGTCGGGTGGGGTTTCCTGAAGGATCCAGGTGTCCTTGGTGCCGCCCCCCTGCGACGAATTGACGACCAGCGATCCCTTGGTCAGGGCGACGCGGGTCAGGCCGCCGGGGACGACGGTGGTCGTCCGCCCCGACAGGACGAAGGGGCGCAGGTCCACGTGGCGGGGGGCGATGCCGCTGTCGACCCAGGTCGGGCAGGTGGACAGCGCCAGGGTCGGCTGGGCGATGAAGCCCGACGGATGGGCCTTGATCTTGGCCCGGAAGGCCTCGATGTCGGCCTTGGTCGCCGCCGGGCCGACCAGCATGCCGTAGCCGCCCGATCCGTGCACTTCCTTGACCACCAGCTCCGGCAGGTGCTCCAGGACGTATTTCAGGTCGTCGGCTTCCGACAGGCGCCAGGTCGGCACGTTCTTCAGGATCGGCTCGCGCCCCGTGTAGAAGCGGATGATGTCGGGCATATAGGCGTAGACCGCCTTGTCGTCGGCGACGCCGCCGCCGATGGCGTTGCAGATGGTCACGTTGCCCAGGCGATAGGCGGCCAGCAGCCCCGGCACGCCGAGCAGGGAGGACGGCTCGAAGGCCAGCGGATCGAGGAAATCGTCGTCGACGCGGCGGTAGATCACGTCGACCCGGCGCGGACCCTGGGTGGTGCGCATATAGACGATGCCGCCGTCGACGAAGAGATCCTGCCCTTCCACCAGTTCGATGCCCATTTCCTGGGCCAGATAGGCATGTTCGAAATAGGCGCTGTTGTACTGGCCGGGCGTCAGCAGGACGACGCAGGGATCCTCGGCCCGCTTTGGCGCCACCGATTGCAGGGTGTCGAGCAGCAGTTCCGGATAGTGCTCGACCGGCGCCACGGTATGCTCGGTGAAGAGGTCGGGGAACAGGCGCATCATGATCTGCCGGTTTTCCAGCATGTAGCTGACCCCGGACGGTGTGCGGGCGTTGTCCTCCAGGACGTAGAAGGTCTCGGAATCGACCCGCACGATGTCCACCCCGGCGATATGGGCGTAGACCTTCTGCGGCACCCGCATGCCCAGCATCTCGGGGCGGAAGGCCTCGTTGCCCAGGATCAGGTCGGGCGGCACCACCCCGGCCTTGAGGATGGCCTGATCGTTGTAGAGGTCGTCGAGGAAGGCGTTCAGGGCGTCGACGCGCTGGATCACCCCGCGCGAGATGATGTCCCATTCCGCCGCCGACAGGATGCGCGGCACCACGTCGAAGGGGATCAGGCGTTCGACGCCGCCGTCGGCGCCGTAGACGTTGAAGGTGATGCCCAGGCGCCGGAACAGGACGTCGGCTTCCTCGTGGCGACGCGCCAGCTCGGCGACGTCCAGGGAATGGAGCCAACTGGCGTAATGGCGGTAGGGCGGTCGGATGGTGCGACCGTCGGCGTGCATTTCGTCGAAGGGCTTCACCTTCGCCATGCGTCCCCTCCAACTAGTCCCCCGTGGGGTGATGCCGGTGTGCCTTGCACGTGCCGGGCCAAGGAGGCTAGCACGGAAGGACAGGGGCGTGGCGGTTTTCGGCGCGCCGCCTTGCTTAGGGAATGAGCGCCCATGCCACTGAAACGGGCAGGGTGCCCCGCCGCGCGTCGTTGGCGAGGGGCGTCAGCCGAGGGCGCGATCCGTCGCCCGGCCCACGTCCCGGTTCTCCGCCTGATCCGCGCGGGTTTCGTCGGCCTCGTCGGTTTCGTCTTCCGCGTCGGCGTCCTCCGAGTCAACGTCCTCCGCGTTGGTCCGGGCGGTCGCGTCCGGCCCGCGTCGGCCCACGCCGGGCGTTTCGCCGGGCGGCGTGGCGTCGGCGTTGGGATCGCCGGGCGCCGTTTCCCAGCCCAGCGTCGGAATGGCGATGATGCGCTTGCCGAAGACGTCGTCGCGGACGTCGATCAGGCCGCGCTCCTCCATATAGGCGAGCAACCCGCGCGCCCGGCGGGGGCTGCGGCTGCCGCGCGCGCGGGCCAGATCGGCGTCGGGCGGGCAGGGGGTGCCTTCCATGGCGGCGCGGGCGACCAGCAGGAACATGCCCTGTAGATCCTCGGGCAGGTCCCCGGCCACTTCCAGGGCGCGCGTCCATTCCGGGCCGTGCGCCGTCTCGCCGTGGACCCCGGCCCGCGCCGTGGCCAGACGGCGGCGGAAGGCCGACAGGTTGAGCGCCCGCCCGTTGACGCCGTGGCCCCGGCAGCGGACCAGGAAGTCCTGGTAGAGCACGGCCATGGAGCGGAAGGCGGCGTCGGGGTCGGCCAGCACCTCGCGTAGCACCTCGTCATAGATGGGACCGCTGCCGGCGACCGTCGTCCCGCCCTCGGCGGCGGCCCCGCAGGTCGCTTCGTCGGCGGCGTCGGTGGTCGGCGTGGTGTGCGCCAACTGGTCGAGGACATCGTCCGTCGAGGGCGGGGCCGGGCGGACGACGGGCCGCGGCGGCGCCTCGCCCTCGCCCGGCGTCATGATCAGGTCGCGGGCGTCCTCGGGCGGCGGCGCCTCGGGCAGGGGGACCAGCTTGGGGCTTCCGGCGCGGGCGGCGGTCTCGACCTCGCCGATGCGCACCTTCAGGGGGCGGCGGCTGACCGCCGGGCCGAGGGCGACGAACTGGCCGCGCTCCAGGTCGCGGAACTGCTCGGCCTGCTTGCGGTCCATGCCCAAGAGGTCGGCGGCGCGCTGCATGTCGATGTCGAGGAAGGTGCGGCCCATCAGGAAGTTGGACGCCTCGGCGGCGACGTTCTTGGCCAGCTTGGCCAGGCGCTGGGTGGCGATGACCCCGGCCAGTCCGCGCTTGCGGCCTCGGCACATGAGGTTGGTCATGGCCCCGAGCGAGGCCTTGCGCGCCTCGTCGGAGACATCGCCCGAGGCGGTGGGGGCGAACATCTGCGCCTCGTCGACGACCACCAGGATAGGGTACCAGAAATCGCGGTCGGCGTCGAACAGGCCACCCAGGAAGGCGGCGGCGTGGCGCATCTGCCGTTCGGTTTCCAGGTTCTCCAGGTTCAGGACCACCGACACCCGATGCTGGCGCACCCGACCGGCGATTTGCTGAAGGCCGGCTTCCTTATGGTCGGCGGCGTCGACCACCACATGGCCGAACCTGTCGGCCAGGGTCACGAAGTCGCCTTCCGGGTCGATGATGACCTGCTGCACCCACGGGGCGCTCTTTTCCAGCAGGCGGCGCAGCAGGTGCGACTTGCCCGAGCCGGAGTTGCCCTGGACCAGAAGGCGGGTCGCCAGCAGTTCCTCGAGATCCATCTCCGCCGGCACGTCGCCGGGGGCGGATCCCATGTCGATGCTGACCTTCATAGCCTACTCCAGGAGGGGAAACGGACGCGCGAAAGAAGGGGCCAATCTGGCCCCTTCGCCGCTTGAGTCAAGTCTCTTCCCCGACGCCTCAGGGGGCCGGGCGGTCGCCGAAGATGGCGGTGCCGACCCGCACATGGGTGGCCCCCAGGGCGACGGCCTCGGCGAAGTCACCGCTCATGCCCATGCTGAGGACCGGCAGGTCGTTGCGGCGGGCGATTTCCCGCAGCAGGCCGAAATGCAGGGACGGGTTCTCGTCCACCGGCGGGATGCACATCAGCCCCTCCACCGGCAGGCCCAGGTCCTTGCAGGCGGCGATGAAGATGTCGGCTTCCTTGGGCGGGATGCCCGCCTTCTGCGGTTCCTCGCCGGTGTTGATCTGGATCAGGCAGCGCGGGCGGCGGCCCTGGCTCTCCATCTCCCGCGCCACGGCCTCGGCGATCTTCGGGCGGTCGATGGATTCGATGACGTCGAACAGGGCGACCGCCTCCTTGGCCTTGTTGGACTGCAAGGGGCCGATCAGGTGCAGCTCGATGTCCGGGATCTCGGCGCGCAGGGCGGGCCATTTGTCCTGGGCCTCCTGGACGCGGTTTTCCCCGAACACCCGCTGACCGACGGCCAGCGCCGCGCGCACCGTCGTCGCGCCGTGGAACTTGGACACCGCGACCAGGGTGACGTCGCCGTCGGGGCGTCCGGCGTCGTGGGCGGCATCGGCGATGGCGGCGCGGACCTTGGCGAGGCGGGCGGCGACGGACTCCTGGGCGGCGGATGGCATGGCGGCGTCTCTGCGCGTTGTGACCGGAAAGAGCGCAGAGTATCGTTGCCGCTCCCTGGCTTGCAACTGTCCCGGAGGGACCCGTGCGTGACCCGTCCGCCCGTCCGCCCCAAGCGCGGTCCGGCCCCTGCCCCGCGGCGCTGTTCGGCGCGGGCCGACGTCTGGAGGCGCGGCTGGGGCTGATGCCGCCGCGGCTGGTGCTGGTCCTCGACCGGC
Organism: uncultured Rhodobacterales bacterium; assembly: GCA_964521375.1. Taxonomy (GTDB): domain Bacteria; phylum Pseudomonadota; class Alphaproteobacteria; order Rhodospirillales; family Rhodospirillaceae; genus CAZFRK01. The sequence continues at coordinate 65 of CAZFRK010000038.1, read as the reverse complement.
GCCTGAGCGATCCCCTGGCGGTGGTCGCCGCCATGCCGCGCGGGGCGGCGGTCGTGGCGCGGGCG